>CAMVOG010000070.1 GCA_947169005.1 uncultured Clostridia bacterium
CGTCGCTTTGCGACGCCGGGCGGCCCAAGGCCGCCCCTACGGCGCACGAATTTGCGGGGGCTCCCTTCTTGTCATTCTGAGCGCAGCGAAGAATCTTTCGCAGCCGCTTTCCGGGAACGATGATTCTTCGACTCCGCTGCGTTCCGCTCAGGATGACAAATGGGGAGCATAGCTTATAGCCAGTAGACTATAGTCTACAGACTATAAACTATAGCCCATTGCCCATTGCCCATTGCCCTTGTGCCCTGAGTACTAAGTACTGAATACTTAGCCCTGTGCCCTGCTGCCTGAGCCCTGTCCATCGTACAAACGAAGTACAAACGAAAACCGCCCCCACGGACCGAATGGTCCGCAGGGGCGGCGCTTGTTCATGCGTTCTCAGGCCTCGGGCTTGCGGATATCGTGCTTTTTCAGCACGTCCACGATGATGTCCACGGCCTCGTCGATTTGGGCGAAGCTGTGGGTAGCCATGAGGCTGCAGCGGAGCAGGGCCTCGTGGGGCGCGGTGGCGGGGGGCAGGGAGGCGTTCACGTAGACGCCGCGCTCGTAGAGCTCCTTCTGGATCTGCAGGGTGGGGATCTCCTCATAGGTGAAGATGGGGATGATGGGCGTCTTGGACAGGCGGATGGCGACGCCGTTTTCCACCAGGCGATCCCGCATGTGCTGGGCGTTGGCCTGGAGCTGATCGGGCAGCTCGGGATGGGCCCGCAGATAGCGCAGGGCCGCCGTCGCCACGGCGATGCACACCGGGGGCACGGAGGCGGAGAAGATGTAGGGGCGGGAGTTGCAGCGCACATAGTCCGCCACCTTGGCGGTGGTGGCCATATAGCCGCCCAGGCTGGCCAGGCTCTTGGAGAAGGTGCCCATATACACGTCCACCTGGTCCTCCAGGCCGAAGTGGCTGGCGGTGCCGCGGCCGCCCTTGCCCAGGATGCCCAGGCCGTGGGCGTCGTCCACCATCACGCGGGCGCCGTACTTCTTCGCCAGGCGGCAGATCTCCGGGAGGTTGGCGATATCGCCGCCCATGGAAAAGACGCCGTCCGTCACCACCAGGCAGCCGGCGGACTCGGGGACCTTTTTCAGCTGGGTCTCCAGCTCGTCCATATCGTTGTGGCGGAAGCGGAGCATCTTGCCGTAGCTCAGCTTGCAGGCGTCGTAGATGGAGGCGTGATTCTCCCGGTCGCAGATCACGTAATCGCCCATGCCCACCAGGGCGGAAATGATGCCCAGGTTGGACTGGAAGCCCGTGGAGAAGGTCACCACATCCTCCTTGCCCAGGAATTCCGCCATCTCCCGCTCAAACTCCTGGTGCAGAATCAGCGTGCCGTTCAGCAGGCGGGAGCCGGAGCAGCCCGTGCCGTACTCGTCCAGGGCCTTGCGGGCGGCGGCCATCACCTCGGGATTCGTGGTGAGGCCCAGGTAGTTGTTGGAGCCCAGCATGATGCGGCGCTTGCCCTCCATGATGACCTCGGTATCCTGCCGGGACTGAAGCTCGCGGAAATAGGGGAAGAGCCCCGCGGCGCGCAGATCGTCCGCCTTCGTGAAATCAAAGCATTTTTTAAACAGGTCCATATTATCCCACCTTATCGATCTTTCGGCCAGAGGGCCGTTTCATGCCGCCCCCCTCCCCGGGCCGGACGGCAGATTTTTACCATAATATAGTGGTATTATACCGCAGCTTTGCCGTTCCGTCAAGAGAGAGACAAGGCGGCAGGCAACAAGGCAACAGGGCAACAAGGCAACAGGTAACAAGGGAGCAGGCAGCAGGGCAACAAGGCAACAAGGCAACAAGGCAACAGGGGAGCATAACCTGCACCCTGTGCCCTGAGTACTAAGTACTGAGTACTGAGTACTATGCACTATGCACTATGCACTGAGCCCTGTTGCCTGTATTGACAAACGCCGGGAATGCGGGTAAACTGAAACCGACTTTGCCGGAAGGGAGGCATACGAATGCGGGACAAGCTCATCAAGGCGCTGGGCTGCCTGTTTCTGCTGGGCTGCGCGCTGGTCCTGGCCCTGGGCTTCGCGCGGAGCTTTTTCTTCCCCGAGGAGATCAACGAATACGAAAACCGCTACGCCGAGAAGGTTGCGCCCTTCACCCTCTCCGGCTATGCGGAGGGCAGCTTCCAGGACAGCGTGGAGGCGGCGCTGGCCGACCAGCTCCCCCTGTCCAGCACGCTGAAGCGGGGCTTCAACCGGGTCTCCTCCCGGCTGACCCTGGGCCTGGTCCGCCGCCTGCTGCGCGCGGTGCCGGACCGATATCTGTACCTGGGCAACGTCTCTCTTTTCGGGCCGGAGGCCAACCTCGTCTACCTTAGTTATCCCGCCGACCGCTACCGTGAGGCCTTCGAGGCCAAGGCGGCCAACCTCAACGCCGCCGCGGACGAGCGCTTTTACCTTTACTATATTGAGAAGGACACCGACATCAATTTCCAGACCGGGGAGAAGAACGGCGCTTACGCCTTTCTGCGGGAGCGGCTGACCCTGCCCCCGGAGCACGTGGCCTGCTACGAGATCCGGGATTTCGCGGACTTTGAGAGCAAATTCTACAAAACGGACCACCACTGGAACTGCGACGGCTCCTATCTGGCCTATACGGAGCTGCTCACGCTGCTGGGCGTGGAGGAGGAGCCCTTGCCCAAGGGAGAGCGCTTTTTGGTGAACGGCAGCTTCTCCGGCTCCAAGGCCATCGGCCCCTACGCCGCCGCCTTCCGGGAGCCCCTCTACGCCTATCGCTTCGACTTCCCGCCTATGGAGATCACGGTGGAGGGCTCCCCCGCCGCGGATTACGGGCACCAGAACGCCGTGGGGGACGCCGGGACCAACTATGGCTACTACTACGGCGGGGACTGCGGCAGTGTCGTCTTCCGCACCGGGCGCGAGGACCGGGAGAAGCTGCTGGTGCTGGGCGAATCCTACGACAACGCCCTGCTGAAGCTGCTGGCCTCCCACTTCAACGAGACCCACGCCGTGGACCTGCGCTATTATGAGCACACGATGGGCGAGCCCTTCCGCCTTTGGGACTATATGGCGGCCCACGGGATCGACAAGGTGCTGCTGATCGGCAACATCGACTACTATATCATGGATACATTTATGCTGGAGGCGCCCTGATGGTATTCAGCAGTCTGACATTTCTGTTCTTTTTCCTGCCTCTCACGCTGCTGCTGTGCTTTATCGGCCGCAACCGCGTGTACCGCAATATCGTGCTGCTGCTGGCGTCCCTGGTCTTTTATTCCTGGGGCGAGCCCCGCTACGTCCTCCTGCTGCTGGCCACGGCGCTGATTGCCTGGCTGGCGGGCCTGCTGATGGGGCGCTTCCCGGAGCGGAAAAAGCTCTTCATGGTCCTCGCCGCGGTGCTGCTGGTGGGGGACCTGGCAGTGTTCAAGTACCTCAACTTCTTCGCCGTGAATCTCAGCGCCCTGCTGGGCCTGCCCAACACCCTGCGGCAGATCGCACTGCCCATCGGCATCAGCTTCTTCACCTTCCAGATCCTCTCCTACGTGATCGACGTCTACCGGGGCAAGGTGGCCGTGCAGAAAAATTACTTCCGCCTGCTGCTCTACGTGAGCTTCTTCCCCCAACTCATCGCGGGCCCCATCGTGCGCTACGAGACCGTGGAGCGGGAGCTGGCGGAGCGCCGGGAAACCCTGGAGGACGCCTTCGCCGGGGCCGCCCGCTTCATCGTGGGCCTCGCCAAGAAGCTGATCCTCGCCAACGGGGCGGCCCAGGTGGTGGACGTGATCTACGGCGGCAGCCCAGCCCTTTACGGCAGCGCCATGTACTGGCTGGCCGCCGTCGCCTACTCCCTGCAGATTTACTTCGATTTCTCCGGCTACAGCGATATGGCCATCGGCCTGGGCCGCATCTTCGGCTTCCACTTCCTGGAGAATTTCAACGAGCCCTATGCCGCCACCTCCGTTACGGATTTCTGGCGGCGCTGGCACGTCTCCCTCTCCTCCTGGTTCCGGGACTACGTGTATATCCCCCTGGGCGGCAACCGGGTGAGCAAGGCCCGCTGGATGCTGAATCTCCTGGTGGTATGGGCGCTGACGGGCTTCTGGCACGGGGCGGAGTGGAATTTCCTGCTCTGGGGGCTCTATTACGGGCTGCTCCTCATGGCGGAAAAGCTGGCGCTGCTCCGCTTCCTGGATAAACTGCCGGGGCTGCTGCGCCGGGTCTACACGCTGCTGCTGGTGGTCGTGGGCTGGGTCATCTTCTTCCACACGGACCTTTCCGGGCTCGGCCTCGCCCTGGGGCAGATGTTCTCCTTCGCCCCCACCCGCTGGCAGGACCTGCTTTTCAGCAATACGGCGCTGTTCAAGTATCTGCTCTATATCCCCCTGGGGATTCTCTGCTGCGTCCCGGGCTGGAAGCGGCTTGGCGCGCGGCTGAAGGCGCGCGCCCCCCTCGCCGCCCGCCTCCTGGGCTGCCTCGCCCTGGCGGCGCTGCTGCTGCTCTGCCTGGCCTACGTTCTCAGCTCCAGCTACAATCCCTTTATCTATTTCCGCTTCTGAGCCGCCGCCGCCCCAACGAGGGCGGCGGTTTTTCATTGACAAATGAAAAAAATGCGTATAAACTAAGAATACACAAATTTATAGTTTGCAAGGAGGGTATTCATCGTGTTTTTCACCAATTATGATCCCCTGACCACGGAGCTTGTGGAAGAAAAGGTCCAGGCCGCGGGCCGGGCCGCCGGCGAAAGCTGCGGCTGCCTGGCGGGTCTGAAATTCACCGCCCGCCTGGAGGGGGAATACGCCCCCGCAAAGTTAGAGTACGACATCAAGGACGAGAAGGAGCTGGTGGTGACCGAGAACGACGCCACCTACACCGCGCCCTACGCCGCCATCAGCCAGGGCCCCATCACCCTGCTGACCCATCTGATCCCCGGCAGCAGCCGGGGCTGGCATCTTATCATTGACCGCCGCACCTGGGCCGTCACCGCCTTTGAGACCTGGTTCGGCATCACCGTGCCCGTGGGCGCGGACCTTTTCGGCACCAAGGGGCCGGACTATTACCGGGATATCCCTCGGGAGATCCAGCGCGAATACTACTTCGGCTGGCTGGATAAGGGCGACAACGAGAAGCCCGAGAAGCTGCACACCAACACCAACCGCATCGAGGGCCGCGGCCTCCACTGGGATTTTGACAACGGCTATGAGATGCTCACCTTCTTCCCCAGCGTGACCTGCTGCACCCTCACGGAGCTGGGCAAGGCCCAGGGCGGCATCACCGTGACGAATCCCGCGGACTACATCCGCATCGACGACGAGAACTATATCTACGCCCGCTGGGAGGTGGAGTTCTCCGGCAAGATGTGGATCGAGCTGCTGAACTTCTTTGACTTCACCGCCGCCGGCGTGGACTTCGGCTTTGAGGAGGACAACAGCCTCACCTACCGCCTGCACCGGGCGGAGCTGGAGCTGACCGGCGACGCGGCCCACCTGGAGCAGATCACCGCCTTCGGCGACAAGGAGCGGCCCATGTCCGCCATGCGCAAGGCCAAGGGCTGGCGCTATGCCTACCGTCCCATGGATATCGACGTGCCCATGCCCCGCAAGGAGGCCCTGGCCCACGCCGCCGAGAAGCGGATGCTCTTCGGCGAGGGACGCAACATCATGGCCTCCGGCAACAACCTGGCCGAGAACTACGACCTGGTGGGCAAGAAATTCAAGATCTGGGCCGACAATGAGAAGTACGCCCAGGCTCCCTGGAGCGGCGAGAAGGGCACCCCCTGGGAATACTGGTTCGTGGACGAGAACACGCTGAAATGGCGCTACGGCGGCCGCCGCTGGCACGAGGAGCGCTATAAGTGCTTCGAGCCCGACAAGGAGCTCTACTTCTTCGCCCATCTCATGACCGGGGACCCGGACTATTCCATGGTCGCCCACGTCATTGACCTCAAGAACGGCCTGGCCACCACCATCAAGACCGGCATCGGCAACTGGCAGAGCGAGTGGGAGGCCGGGGCCAACGTCCACTTCGGCACCGTGGAGTACGGCGACCTCAAGGCGCCCTTCGCCCGCCGCCATCACTTCACCGACGAGCTGCTGGGCCACAGCTTCGCCTGGGCCTACAGCGAGACGATGAGCTCCATCCACGTATACTCCTCCCCCGAAAGCTACTCCTGGACCATCTTCGGCAGCGACAACAGCGGCGGCGCCACCTGGTCCAGCCCCTGCTTCTACATCAAGCTCCGTCCGGACGTCTACCTCTTCCAGTGGGTGGAGGAGAAGTGCAACGGCAGCCAGGGTCTGGTGGTCATGAACCGCAAAATCCAGCACGACGGCGGCTTCTTCTACGGCGTCAGCCACAACGGGCTCAGCCTGAACCTCACCGGCGCCTTCATGCGCGAGCTGGGCTATTTCGACATCAAAAAGTATTTTGACCGCGTCCCCGGCATCAAGTAAGCGAGGATACGGACCATAACAGGGGGGCGGCTCTCTTCCCCGCGCAGGGAAAGGGCCGCCTCCCCCCTATGCAAAGGAACGTGATAGAGATTAACACCTATTTTCTGATCGACTATGAAAATGTGAACGGCAGCGGTCTCGCGGGCTGCGAAAAGCTGGGGCGGGAGGACCATATCGTTATTTTCTTCACCGCCAACGCCAACAAGCTGGATATGCGCCACATTGCGGACCACGGGGAGGCCGCCCTGAACATGATCGAGGTCCCGGCGGGCCGCCAGTCCGCGGATATCCACATCGGCTCCTACCTGGGCTACCTCATCGGCAGCGGCGCGGCGAAGGACCACCGCATCGTCATCGTCAGCAAGGACACGGATTTCGACAATGTGATCCGCTTCTGGAAGAACCGGGCGGGCGTCGTCGCCATGCGGCGGCAGCAGATCAAGGCCGCCATGCAGGGCAGCTCCGCCGCCCCCGCTCCGGAAAAGGAGCCCCGGCCCGCGAAACCGGCTTCCAGGGCGCAGGCCGCCCCCAAGGCAGCCCAGCCCGCGCCCGCGAAGAGCGCCGCCCCCGCCCCGGAAAAGGCCCACGGGGAGCAGCAGACCCGGCTTTTGCAGGAGCTGACGGAGGCTCTGCGCAAGGCGGGCTTTGACGCGGACACCGTGGCCGCCGCCGCCCGGCTGGCCCTGCCCTACTGCGGCGACGAGCAGATCCCCACCGAGACTCACAACGCCCTCCAGGACAAGCTGCCCGCCAACTACCGCAAGCTCTATGAGGTTTTGAAGCCCATCCTCCCCCGCTACGGCGCCGTCGGCTCCCGCAAGGCGGGCCCCCAGCGCGGCAAGGACGCCGCCCATCAGGACGCCCCCGCCCCGAAGGAGGAGCCTGTGACGGAGGAGGCCCCCGCCGCGCCTGCGGTCGAGGCGGCCCCCGCGCCCGTGGTCGAGGAAGCCCCCGCGCCCGTGGCGGAGGAGGCTCCCGCGCCTGCGGCGGAAGAAGCCCCCGCCCCCGTGATTGAGGAAGCTCCCGCGCCTGTGGCGGCAGAGGTCCCCGCCCCCGTGGCGGAGGAAGCCCCCGCGCCTGTGGCGGCAGAGACTCCCGCCCCCGCGGCGGAGGAAGCCCCCGCGCCGAAGGGCCGGAAGACCGCCTCCCGCGCGAGGAAGGCCGCCTCCCCCAGAGGGCAGAAGAAGGCCCCCCAGGAGCCGGAGAAGGCAGCCCCCAAGGCCCAGGAGAAGGGCCGGGAAAAGTCCGCGCTGAACACGGAGATCCAGCGGCTTCTGAGCGGGGCCAAGTACTCCAACGAGATCGCCGCCGCCGTGGCCTCCACCGCCGTGAAGCACTTCGGCGAGAAGAACGGAAAGCAGCTCACCTACCGGGCCATCATCTCCAGATACGGCCAGGCGGAGGGCCTGGCCATCTACGGCCTTATCAAAAAGCTGCTGTGACCCCTTCTCCCCTTTTCCCCTTGTAATGCGCGGCGCAACATGCTATGATGAGGCCATGAATGAAAGGGGGCGCTGCCCGTGACGCTGAGTATCCTTGAGCTGTTGAAGGTCCTGTTCCTGGGGCTGGTGGAGGGCGTGACCGAATGGCTGCCCATCAGCAGCACGGGGCATATGCTGCTGGTGGACGAGTTCATCCGGCTGAACGCCTCGGAAGAATTCAAGGAAATGTTCTTCGTGCTGATCCAGCTGGGGGCCATTCTGGCCGTGATCCTGCTCTTCTGGAAGAAGATGTGGCCCTTCCGGCTTCCCCGGGAGGGCCGGAGCGTCGTCAAGGTGGACTCCGTCGTGACCTGGATCAAGGTGGTCATCGCCTGCATCCCCGGCGCGGTGGTCACCCTGCTCTTTGACGACTGGATCGAGGCGCACCTGCACACCCCCGCGGTCATCGCCGCGGCGCTGATCGTCTACGGCCTGGCCTTCCTCATCGTGGAGACCCGGGCCAAGGGCAAAACGCCCCGCATCCGGGACCTGGCCCACATCCGCTGGACGGACGCCCTGCTGATCGGCCTCTTCCAGGTCCTGTCCATCATCCCCGGCACCTCCCGCTCCGGGGCCACCATCATCGGGGCTCTGATCCTGGGGGTCTCCCGCACGGCGGCGGCGGAGTTCACCTTCTTCCTGGCGGTGCCCGTCATGTTCGGGCTGAGCCTGGTGAAGCTGGCGAAATTCGGCCTCGCCTTTTCGGGGACGGAACTGGCGATCCTGCTGGTGGGCATGGTTTCCGCCTTCCTGGTCTCCCTGGCGGTGATCCGCTTCCTCATGAGCTACATCAAGAAGCATGACTTCAAGGTCTTCGGCTGGTACCGGATCGTGCTGGGCCTCGTGCTGCTGGCCTACTTCCTGCTGCGATGATGAGGCCGACGCGAAAGAACGGGGCGGCGCGGCCGCCCTTTGCCGACGTCACGGAGATCTTTCTGCTGCTGATGGTCACGCTCTTCCCCCTCTTCCCCGGCTTCAAGGGCTATATCCGGATCAGCGAGGCGAAGTTTGCCCTCTTCTGCGTGCTCTGCGGAGGCTACGCGGCCGTGATGCTGCTTTTGGGGCTGGAGGGGCTGCTGCGGGGGACCGTGAAAGCCCGTTCTCCCCTCTCGATGCTGAAAAGCAGCACCTGGCCCCAGCGGCTGGTGCTACTTTATCTCTTGCTCTCCTGGGTCTCCGCCCTGGCCTCTCCCTACTTCCCGCAGACGGTGCTGGGGGTGAGCCGCTGGGAGGGGGCGCTGACCATTACCCTTTACGGGCTCTGCTTCCTGCTGGTCTCCGTCTGGGGCCGGGCCCGGGCCCGGCTGCTGGCGGCGCTGGGAGGGTCCGTCACCCTGCTCTGCCTGCTCTGCGTCCCCCAGTTCCTCGGGCTGAATCCCCTGGGGCTCTACCCCGCCGGGCTGAGCTGGTTTGACGCGGGGATCAGGTACACGGGGGAATACCTGGGCACCATCGGCAATACGGACCTGCTGGCCTCCTTCCTCTGCCTGGTCATTCCGGTGTTTTGGGTCGCGCTGCTGCGGCTGCGGGACCGGCGGCGCTTCCTGCTGCTGATTCCCCTGGTCCTCGCCCTCCTCGTGCTGCTGCGGATGCGGGTGCTGGCGGGCTTCGTGGGCGTGTTCCTGGGCGGACTGATCGCCCTGCCCGCGGTGCTGCCCGCCTCAAAGCGGACCCGGCGGCTCCTGGCCCTGGGCCTCGCCCTGCTGCTCCTGCTGGGGCTGGCGGCGCTCTTTTTCCTGGACCCGGGCGCGGGCCTGCTCCATGAGCTCCACGAGCTGCTGCGCGGCCATTGGGACCCCGCCTTCGGCTCCGGGCGGCTGCACATCTGGGGCGAGGTGCTGAAACGAGTTCCGGAGCGGCTGCTTCTGGGCGCTGGGCCGGACACCATGCTTCTGGCTGAGCTGGAGCCCTTTACCCGCCTGGACGAGGCCACGGGCCGCACCCTCGTTGCCCGGATCGACGTGGCCCACAACGAATATCTGAACGTGCTCTATCACCAGGGGCTCCCCGCCCTGCTGGCTTACCTGGCGCTGCTGGCGCTGCTGGCCCGCCGCCGCCTGCGGGAGGCACGGGAGCGGCCCCTGGCCGCCATGCTGGGCTCCGCCGCCCTCTGCTACGCCCTGCAGGCCTTCTTCGGCTTCAGCACCTGCATCGTGGCCCCCCTCTTCTGGCTGGCCCTGGCCCTGCCGGAGGCAGCGGGCAATGGACAATTGACAATGGACAATGGACAATTGGGGACCTCTAAAAACTACTGTTTTTAAGTAGATGGTTACGGGAAGCGTCCTCTGGCTTCCCCTTGGGGGAAGCTGTCGCCCGCAGGCGACTTAAGTGACGCCCCAA
>CAMVOG010000071.1 GCA_947169005.1 uncultured Clostridia bacterium
CCATGTGGACTTCAACTATGAGGTGTCCCGTTCCCTGGCGGCCTGCGAGGGGGCCGTCCTGGTGGTGGACGCCCGGCAGGGGGCCGAGGCGCAGACCCTGGCCAACGCCTACCTGGCCCTGGATAACGATCTGGAGATCCTGCCCGTGGTGAACAAGATCGACCTGCCCGGGGCGGACCCCGCCAAGGTGAAGAAGGAGATCGAGGACATCATCGGCATCCCGGCCATGGACGCGCCGGAGATCTCCGCCAAGCTGGGGCTGAATATCGACGCGGTGCTGGAGGATATCGTGGCCAACGTTCCCGCCCCGAAAGGGGACGAGAAGGCCCCTCTCAAGGCGCTGATTTTTGACAGCCAGTATGACCCCTTTGTGGGCGTCGTTGTCTATATCCGCCTCAAGGACGGCCTCATCCGCCCGGGCATGGACGTGAAGATGATGGCCTCCGGCGCGGTGTACAAGGTGGTGGAGGTGGGCCACATGCGCCCTATCGGCCTGGACCCCTGCAAGGAGCTCTCCGCGGGGGACGTGGGCTATTTCACCGCCAGCATCAAGACCGTTTCGGATACCCAGCCTGGCGATACCGTCACCGGCGCGGAGAATCCGGCGGCGGAGCCGCTGCCCGGCTACCGCCCGGCCCAGCCTATGGTCTTTTCCGGCGTCTACCCGGCGGACGGAGCCAAGTACCCGGACCTGCGGGACGCCCTGGAAAAGCTGAAGCTGAACGACGCCGCCTTGTCCTATGAGCCGGAAACCTCCGCCGCCCTGGGCTTCGGCTTCCGCTGCGGCTTCCTGGGCCTGCTGCATATGGAAATCATCCAGGAACGGCTGGAGCGGGAGTTCAACCTGGACCTTATCACCACCGCCCCCAGCGTTATATATAAGGTGGTGAAGACAGACGGGGAGACCATGATGATCGACAATCCGCTGAACTGGCCGGACCCCTCGGTGATCGAGTGGGCGGAGGAGCCCTTCGTGAAGGCCTCCATCATGACGCCCGTGGAGTTTGTGGGCAACATCATGGACATCTGCCAGGAGAAGCGCGGCGAGTTCAAGGACATGGTTTACCTGGATTCTGAGCGGGTGGAGCTGCATTACCATATGCCCCTCAACGAGATCATCTATGATTTCTTCGACGCCTTGAAATCCCGCACCAAGGGCTATGCCTCCCTGGACTATGAACTGGAGGAATACCGCCGCTCCGAGCTGGTGAAGCTGGACATTCTGCTCAATGGCGACATGGTGGACGCCCTCAGCTTCATCGTCCATAAGGACAAGGCCTATCCCCGGGGCCGCCGCATTGCGGAAAAGCTCAAGGAGAACATCCCGCGTCAGCTTTTCGAGGTCCCGGTCCAGGCGGCCATCGGCGGCAAGGTCATCGCCCGCGAGACCATCAAGGCCATGCGCAAGGACGTGCTGGCCAAGTGCTACGGCGGCGACATCACCCGCAAAAAGAAGCTGCTGGAAAAGCAGAAAGAAGGCAAAAAGCGCATGCGCAGCCTCGGCACCGTCTCCGTCCCCCAGGAGGCGTTCATGGCCGTGCTGCGCCTGGACGAGTGATAAAGACGTCCTCCCGCCGGCGCGGGAGGACGCATTAAATACATACTATTCAAGAAAACAGCTCGGAGCGGAAGAGTGTTGGATAGTCCGATCTCCCATCGAAGATGTGATAGATAAAAACCGTTTCACCAAGCAGCCGGTAGATCACGATATACTTTCTCTTGACAACGATGCTGCGATAGCCCAAGGCGGCCAGTTCCCGGTCACGCATGACCGGCCCGGACAAAGGAAAGCGTGAGAGCTGCTCCAGCGCGTCATAGATCGCGTCCGTGATCCTGCGGGCGGAGGCTGCTCCGGCCAGAGAACGATATAGCTGCGCAATCTCCTCCAGGTCGAACTGCGCCGGAGTCAGCAGTCTCACGGAATAGCGCTTTGCGGCCTCATTCATAGAGCGCCTCCAACTGTTTACGGGATTCCTCAAGCGTCAAGCCATGCTCTCCGTTCAGCCGGAGCTGCTCCGCGGCGGCGAGCCGGGCCTTCAGCCGATAAAGCTCCTCCCGCCGCTCAAAGGCCTCAATGCTCATCACCACGATATCGCCTTCGCCGTTTTTTGTGATATAGATGGGCTCGGCCTCCTGGTGGGCCATTTCGGATATGGCGGCATAATCATTGCGCAGAGAGGTAGAGGATTTGATAAGCAAAGCAAACACCTCCAAAGAAGAATTATAATAGTATTATATCATAATTCTGCGAATTGGCAAGAGGGATAATCAATTCACGCCGCCGCAGGCGGCCAATATTACACCAATGTTACATTTGGGCCAAACCTCTTGCAAAACAAAAATCGGCATGTTATGATAAGCCCGCAATAAGGGGACGAGGGTTCTCTGCCCCTTGTTACAGAGAGAAAGCGGCTTCGGAGTACCGGAGATTTCCTTGCGGTGCGGCGGAGCGGAACACAGACGGTCCGCCGCACCTCCTCCATCCGCCGCCTCTCTTTTCAGAAGATGTCAACATCCAAAGGATGGGGACATAAACTGCCCGGTTCATGTTACGGGCGACTATATTTTAGAATAGGAGGAAAAAAACATGAGAAATCTCAAGAAGCTGATCTCCCTGGTTCTTGTGGTTGCGATGATCGCCAGCATCTGTGTTGCCGGTATGTTCAGCGCCTCTGCCGCGGATGTCAGCAACTACCCCAATGCCGCTGATGTCATCACCACCCTTAAGGTGATGGAAGGCGACGAGGGCGGTATGCGTTATCAGGATACCGTCACCCGTGAGGAGGCTGCGACCATCATCTGCCGCCTGCTCCTCAACCCCACCGTGGCTTCCCTGCTGAAGGGCGCCGTGAACGCTCCCTTTGAGGACACCACCGGTTGGTCCGCCGGCTATGTTGCTTATCTGAAGGATAGGGGCATTGTCAATGGCAAGACCGAGACCACCTTTGATCCCAAGGGCAACGTGACCGGCCTCGAGTTCGCGAAGATGCTGCTCACCGCTCTGGGCTATGGCAAGGCCGGCGAGTATGTCGGCGCCAGCTGGGATATCAACACCATCGTTGATGCCAACACCCTGAAGGTGTTTGCCGGCACCCTGGCCACCGACCTCACCGCTCCTGCCACCCGCGAGGAGTGCATGCTGTATGCTTACAACGTTCTGTTCAAGAACACCGTTGCTTACAGCAAGGACAAGGGCACCTATGAGAACACCTCCAAGATCCTTGCCGCTTCCTTCGATCTGGGCAACGCCGAGCCTGCTACCGACGTGTTCGGCCGTCTGACCTATGTCTACAAGATCGGCAACAAGATCGGCGTCACCACTCCCAACACCGCTGCCTACAAGGGCACCTTCAGCAAGCTGAACTCCGACGTCATCTATGACGCCATCGGCTACGCTGCCACCGCCCTCACCACCGCCACTCTGGTTGTCGACGGCAAGGAAGCTGACACCCCTGTCACGCTGGATCCCATCAAGGATGGCGACAAGAAATCCAACACCAACCTGATGAAGGACGGCGGTACTGCTGAGCTCTATTATCAGGATGGCAAGCTGACCATCGTCGTGATCTATGAGTACATCGGCTCCGCCGTTGTCAACAAGGTTGCGAAGACCACCAGCGTTGACACCCTCCTCGTTCCCCAGGGCTTCACCTGCGCGGATAAGGACATGGTCCTCTACACCAAGGCCTACAACTACAACACCCTGAGCTACATCATGCAGTCCGCTGAGGTCGCTGAGGGCGTCGTCGGCGCTTACTCCGCCAACAACACGGACGGTACTGCTCCTGTCGTTGCCGGCGTTCGCTATGCCTATTCTCCCACCAACGATGCCAACCAGCTCCCCAAGGCCCCCACTGGCACCAACTACGTGATCTACACCGACAGCAAGGGCGCCATCATCTTTGCCGCTCCCAATGCTGAGGCTCCTGTGATCTCCACCAACTATGTGTACCTCATCCAGGCTGACGCTCAGAACCACGCTGTGAAGGGCGCCTCCGGCCTGCTGGACAACACCGCTGTCACCGATGCCAAGGCCCTCGTGAGAGTCGCCTACACCGATGGCAAGATCGAGACCGTCGCTTATACCATCGCCGACAACAACATTGGCCAGAAGACCGCGAAGTTCAACGGCAAGACCTACGTCCTCGAGGCTGGTCAGACTGACGACGCTTCCGCTCTGAAGAGCGCCATGACCCCCGGCTGGTATGCTTACACCGCCGCTGAGGATGGCTCCCTGTCCCTCGAGGCTGTCAACGCCATGTTCGCGAAGACCGCTTCCGGCGCTGTCTCCATCGCCAAGGGCAACCGTAACGTCGCCGGCGTCACCGGCATGATCGCCACCACCAACACCGTTGAGAACATCATCTACAACGGCAAGAAGGCCGGCTTCGTGACCGCTACCGGTTACCTCAACTTCGCTCCCATCAATGCTGCTGCTGCTGACGTCCTCGTGACCTATGTTCCCAACAGCACTCAGATCGCTGCCATCAACGTTTACGTCGCTGGCGACGAGCCCGGCGCTCCCGCTCCCAAGCCCGAGATGGTTTACCTGCTCGACGCTGGCACCGTGTACACCACCGGTACTGAGTACAGCTATGTCCAGGCTGACGGCACTGTGAAGACCTTCATCATCGCTGGTGAGAAACTTAACCGCGGCGTCTACACCCTGACCTACAACGCCCAGGGCGCTCCCGTCCTGAATGCTGTGACCGGCGTGAAGTATGCTGCTTTTGAGAACGGCGCTGCCAAGGATGATTCTGTCATCAGCCTGGTTCAGCCCACCTACTTCCAGACCAAGGATATGGATGCTTCCAAGGCTTACGAGCTGAACGCTAAGGATCCTGTCGTTGTCACCGACCTCACCGGCAACGGTGTCAAGACCCTGGCTGAGGGCCAGATCGTCAGCATCCTGACCACCACTGTTGATGGCTACACCTACGTCACCAACGTGTGGATCGAGGGCTGATCGACAAACCCCTTATTCAATGCGTGATTGAATAAACAATGCCGCCCCCGGGTTCGCCCGGGGGCGGTTTTGCATCCGATTCTTTCAGAAAACTGTTTCCCTTTTTGCCGTTTCGTGGTAAACTTTTATCAAAGAAAGCTCAGAGAGAGGAGGGCCCGCCGTGGCAAAAAGATTGCGCAAGCTGCCCGCGCTTTTGCGCCTGTGCTGGAAGCCTCTCTTTCTATTTGAGCTGCTGTATAAGCTTTTCTCCGCCGCCCTCCTGGCTGCCTACATATATTTGGCCTTTCACGCGGCCACGGCGGTCTGCGGCTATTCCTATATCACGCTGGAAAACCTTTCTGATTTTATGCGGCACCCTCTTGTTCTTTTTCTTCTGCTCTTGCTTCTGCTTTTGATTGCCCTGTTGACGCTCCCGGACGTGGGGGCCTCCGTTTATGCCTTTGGCCGTGCGGCGGAGGGGAAGCGGCCCCATTTTCTTCATTTGGTCGGCGTTATTTTTATCGGCCTGCGCCGCGTATTTCGGCAAAGGGACCTTGGTCTGCTGCTCCATTCCGTTCTGCAGCTTCCCACCCTATGCATCGGCGTGACCCTGGCCTTTCTTTTCTCTACCAAGCTCTGGGGGATCCTCGGCTCCGTCCTTGCGCAAAGACCCTGGCTTCTCCTTGCGCTGCTGCCTCTCCTGCTGCTTGCCCTCTGGTCTCTCCGTCGGTTGTACGTGCCGCATTTCTGCTTTTTGGCCGGAGAGCGTTATCGGGAGGCCCGCCGTTCGGACAGGGGCGTGGGCGGGCCTCGCTTTCCTGAGCTTGTCCTTCTTGTGCTGCTGCAGCTTTGCCTGGCCATTGTGGCCCTGGCGTTCCTGCTGCTGGGGCTCACCCTGGCGAAGCTCCTGGGTCTGCTGCTGGAAGAGGGGTTTCTTTTGAGCTGGCTCAGCTCCGCCTTGATCTCGGCCCTGCTCCTTTTCGTCTTTTCAGTCCTTTCCGCCCTGTCCCTTCCTCTGCGTTATGGGCTGATCGCCTCCTTTCTTTCCTGCCGCCTGGAGGAGAGGGGGCTTCCGCCCCTCAAAATCGCTGAAAAGAAAAAGGTCCCCGATCTGAAAACGGAAATCCTTCTTCGCCGCGTTCTCGTTGCTCTCGGCTGCGTCGGCGGGGCCGCCTGTCTCCTTTTCGGCTTTCTGCTGGGGGAAGGGGTCATTAACCCCAGCGTGGAGCATCTGCGCGAAACGGAGATCACGGCTCACCGCGGCGCCTCCGCCCTGGCCCCGGAGAATACCATGGCCGCCTTCCGCCTGGCTGAGGAGCTGGGCGCGGACTGGATCGAGCTGGATGTGCAGGAGTGCGCGGACGGAGAGATCGTCGTGATGCATGACAGCAATTTTGCCCGCACCGTCGGACTCCGTGCCAATGTGTGGGAGCTCACTTGGCCCGAGATCGCGGAGCTGGACGCCGGGAGCCGATTTTCGCCTCTTTACGCGGGGGAGAGGATCCCTCTCCTGCGGGAGGTGCTGGACTTTGCCCGGGATAGCGGCGTCCGGCTGAATATCGAGCTGAAGCCCACCGGCCGGGAACGGGAGCTGGAGCGCTCCGTGGCCCGCCTGGTGCGGGAATACGGGATGGAGGAACGCTGTGTGATCACTTCACAGGTCTATGCGGTGCTGGAGCGCGTCAAGGCAGTGGCTCCGGAGCTGGAAACCGTCTACGTTATGGGCCTGGCCTATGGGGACCTGAGCCGCATGACGGCGGCGGATGCTTTCAGCATCCAGGCGGCCAGCATCACCCGCCCCCTGGTCAAGCGCGTCCACAACGTGGGCAAGGAGATCATGGCCTGGACCGTGAACAGCGCCGACGCCATCGACCGCATGCTGAGCCGGGGCGTGGACAACATCATCACCGACGACATTGAGCTGGCCCTGGAGCGCGTCAGCGAAAGCCGCTACAGCAGCTGGGTGCGGGAGTATCTGGCGATTTTCAATTAAAAAAGCGAACGGCCGCGGCCGTTCGCTTTTTATATCTCATCGTTTCCCGGGTATCCATTCCACGCCGGTTTCCAGGCCCCATTTCCGGAACATGTCGTTATAGAACTTGGGCCTTGCGTAATCCTCCTTGAGGTCGTAGGCAAGCTGCTTGAGGCCGAAGCCCTTTTCCGCCAGCTCCGTCCCGGCGGCGTACATGTCCGCCAGCGTGGAGAAGGCGATGGTGTAGATCATTTCATTTTCGCCCACCAGGGCCCGCTCAAATTCCCCGGCGTCGGGGATGGAAACGTTGTAGAGCTTTTCCCCGTTCAGCACGGGCAGCAGCGCCGCGCCGCAGGAATCGCAGGTATCGAAGGCGGAGGTGGTGATGTTTCCCGTGTGCCACTTGCTGCTCATGAGCATCTGCCGCAGCTGGGAGGGCTCGCAGTAGATCAGCACCGCGTCGGGGATGAACTCGGCGCTTTCCAGGGGCGCGATGGCGAGGCCGTCCTTTTTCAGCTCCTCCTTGATGTAGGGGTATTCGTTGTGGAAGTGGCGATAGCTGACTTCCGGATCCCGGATGAAGTAGCCGCTGCCTACATAGCGCTCATCCTGCTCGTCGATCTCCCGCAGACGGAAATTGATGACTGGCCAGAGGCACCAATGGTCCTCCGCAAAGACCGCCAGGTGGTTGCGGGTGCGCCGCACGTAAGAAAAGGCCTGACATAGGGCGTAATGCTTGCCGCCCGCGGAGGGCTGCTCGCAGCGGGGCGGGACCTCGTCCCGATTAATGAGCTTGATGGCCAGCGGGGCGGTTTTGAGGCTATAAAGCCGCTCCATTCCTTCTCCGATCTGATGCAGTTCCGTTAAGGTCATTTCTCTGCTCCTCTCCATGGCCCGCTCCCGGCGGGCTTTTTTCCATTGTATGCCTTTCTGTTCCCCCTGTCAAGGCGGCCGCTTGCAAAGGGAGGAGAATGTGGTATACTGGATCAAACAATACGAAGGAGGCCGTGCTATGGAAAACGCCGTTTCTTATCTTTTCTTTGCCTTTGCCGCCATGCTCCTGCTCTACGCGGGCGCGCTTTTTGCCGGAGGAAACCCGAATATGATCCCGCGCCATTGGGCCGCCGAGATCAAGAATCCCAAGCAATATGCCCGCGCCGTGGCCCTGGTGATCGCCCTGGTGGCCTGCTCTCCGGCCCTGGCCGGGCTCGTGGGGCTCTTTGCCGGGCCGGGGATCGCGCTGATCGTCCTGCTCGTCACGATGGTCCTCTTTATCTGGCTGGGGGTGCGCCTGGTACGGAAGTGGCTTGACTGAGGTCGTCCTGTCTGTCGGTACGGTCCCTGTCGCAACCCGTGACAGTCTATTTGACATTGCCAAATGCAAAAGTCACGATACAGGGCGGCCCATATCTGCTATGATACAAGCGTATCGGTCTATACAGACAGAACCAGGGAATAAGACAGCGGGGCCCCGTGCCCCGCAAGGTCCAAACCGATAGAACAGGAGGAACGACATGGAGAAGTTTTGCAGAGAATGCGGCAAGCCTCTCGAGGAAGGCGTGCGCTTTTGCACGGAGTGCGGCGCCCCCGTTCTGGAGGAGGCAGCCCCTCAGCAGCCTGTGCAGCCTCAGCAGCCTGCGCAGCCCCAGCAGCCCGTGCAGCCTCAGCAGCCCGCGCAGCCTCAACAGCCTGTGCAGCCCCAGCAGCCGGCCCAGCCTCAGCAGGGCTACGGGTACGCAGGCGTAGGGCAGCAGCCCCCTGTGGCCGCTCCCGCTGCTCCCCAGCAGCCGACGTACAATCAGTCCCCGTATGGGCAGCAGCCCCGGCAGCCGTATCAGCAGCCTCAGTACCAGCAGCCGCAGTATACGCAGCAGTCCCCCTACGGGCAGCAGGCGCCTCAGCAGCAGTACCAGCAGCCTCCGTATGGGCAGCAGCCCCCCCGGCAGCAGTACCAGCAGCCCCAGTACGGCCAGCAGCCCCAGTACGGCCAGCAGCCCCAGTATGCGCAGCAGCCTCAGTATAACCAGGCTCCTCCGGCCCAGGCGAAGCCCAAGAAGAAAAAGACCTGGCTCATTCCGGTCATCATCGTGCTGGTCCTGGCCATCGGAGCGGGCGCCTTCTTCGCCCTGCGCGGCGGCTTCGGCGGCAAGGGCGTCGGGGACGACTACGCCGCCCTCTGCGACATGACCAGCGTGGGTACCCAGAGCTACCTCTATGCTCGCCTGCTCACCGAGCAGCTCATCGGCACCGACGTGGCTACCGCTGAGCCCGATGAGATCAGCAAGCTCTTTACCGAGTGCCTCTCCGCCTGGAAGGCTACGGAGAACGCCTCCGGCAAGATCAGCTCCATGGCGGAGGCTCTGAGCAGCGATAAGCGCCTCGGCTCCCTGGACGCTTCCCGCATGAGCGGCTCCGTCTTCGTAACCACGGCTCTGGCCGCCGGGGAAGCGGCCCAGATGGCCGAGACTCTTTCCGCCGCCGAGAGCGTGGGCCGCTGCGGCACTCTGGCCGCGCAGCTCCAGGCCGACGCGGCCGTGGGCCTTTCCCGCGTGCAGGATATGCAGCGGGTCTATTCCGGCCGCGCCACCTCCATGCTGGATTGGGACAATGTGGCGGAAAATGCCGCCACCGGCTTCAGCGCCGTGGTCTTCCTCTCCGGCAGCGTGAACGGCGGCACCCGCAGCGTCCGCACCCTCAGCACCGGCCTCAAGGCGGGCTCCCTCGCCATCGACGGGGCGGATATCCTCGTGGACGTGGGCTCCACCGGCTCCTGCATCGTGGCGGGCCAGGGCGGCGGCGTCACGCTGAATCAGGACGAGGTGCGGGACTATCTGCCCGGCGGCGGCTCCTCCGTCATTTCCATCAACACCTATCCCGAGGACCCGGCGGAGCTGGGCATCACCTTCCACGCCAACGGCCTCGCCCTTTGGTTCGTTATTGACCGGGTGGGCGGCTTCACCATCACCCGCGGCAACAAGGACGGCGGCAACGGCGTCTCTGAGCCCAATGTGACAGGCGTGACTGTCGATCCCAACGGCATGGAGGAGGGCGATATCCGCGACACCCTGGAGCAGAACGGCGTGACCCTGCCTCCTCCCGGCAGCGGCTCTGTTACTGACTTCCTGCCTCCCGCGGGCAACTCCAGCGATATTCAGCAGACCATTGACCGCATCAGCGGCGAGAACACCGGCAGCCAGAACAGCGGCAGCACCACGCCCGCGACGCCCACCACCGTGGACGGCAACACCCTCACCATTCGCCGCGGCGAGGAGGGCGCGGGCAGCGGCGACAT
>CAMVOG010000072.1 GCA_947169005.1 uncultured Clostridia bacterium
GTCCTAAGTACTGAGTACTGAACATCAACCAAGGAGGCAAACCATGAAAATCAACATCGGCGTATTCTTCGGGGGCCGGAGCGTGGAGCATGAGGTCTCCGTGATCTCGGCTCTGCAGGCGATCCGGGCCTTTGACCGGGAGAAGTACGACGTGACCCCTATCTACATCACCCGGGAGGGCCGCTTCTATACGGGGGAGGCCCTGGGGCATATCGAGGAATTCCGGGACATCCCGGCCCTCCTGAAAAAGAGCCAGGAGGTGCTGCCCGCCATGGAGAACGGGCGGCTGAAGCTGGTGCGCCAGCCCGCGCCCCGCTTCGGCAAGGCCGTGGCGGCGGAGATCGACGTGGCCTTCCCCATCGTCCACGGCACCAACGTGGAGGACGGGGCCCTGCAGGGCTTCCTGCGGACCCTGGGCGTCCCCTTCGCGGGCTGCGACGTCTTCGCCTCCGCCGTGGGCATGGATAAATTCGCCATGAAGGCCCTGTTCCGGGAGCGGGGGCTGCCCGTGCTGCCCTGCCTGCGCTTCACCGCCCGGGAGGTCTTTGACGGTCCCGAGGCCGTGGCGGACCGGATCATGGAGAAAATCGGTCTGCCCGTGGTGGTCAAGCCCGTGAATCTGGGCTCCAGCGTGGGCATCCGCCTGGCCCGGGACCGGGAGGCCCTGCTGGACGCCCTGGACTACGCTGTTTCCTTCGCCGCCGCCGTTATCGCGGAAAAGGCCGTGGAGAATCTGCGGGAGCTCAACTGCGCCGTGCTGGGGGACGCGGACGGGGTGGAGGCCTCGGAGGTGGAGGAGCCCATCGCCGGGGACGAGATCCTGAGCTATGAGGACAAGTACGTCTCCAACGCCAAGGGCGGGGCAAAGTCCGGCGGCAAGAGCGGGATGCAGAGCCTCAAGCGGCTGCTGCCCGCCCCCATCAGCCCGGAGCTGCGGGAAAAGGTGCGGCACTGCGCCTGCGAGGCCTTCCTGGCCCTGGACTGCGCGGGCGTCTCCCGCATCGACTTTCTCATGGACGGGAAGACGGGGGAAACCTGGGTGAACGAGATCAACACCATCCCCGGCTCCCTCTCCTTCTATCTCTGGGAGCCCCTGGGCAAGCCTTACGCCAGGCTCCTGGATGAGCTGGTGGAGCTGGCCCTGAAACGCAGCCGCAGCGCCGCGGAAATGAACTACACCATCGACACGGGTATCCTCAAAAACGCCAGCTTCGGCGGCGCCAAGGGCGCGAAAAGCAGCTCCGCCAAGCGTTGAAAATAAACTGAATCACAAAGGATTGGAAAACATGATCATTCAATACGACGAATACAAAGGAAAGCTCAATGCCCTGCGGCCCACGCTGAAGGAGCTGGGGGAGGCCCTGCGCCTGGAGGACGCCCGCCGTGAGATCGACGAGCTGGAGCAGAAGTCCGCCGCCGACGGCTTCTGGAACGACCTGGAGAATTCCCAGAAGGTCCTGCAGCGCATGAAGCAGCTTAAGAGCAAGTGCGAGAACTTTGAAAAGCTCTCCGCGAAGCTGGAGGACCTCTACACCCTCTGCGAAATGGGCCTGGAGGAGGACGACGAGAGCCTCCTGGAGGAGATCACCGCCGACTACGCGGCCCTGGAGGAGGGCGTGCAGTCCGCCCGCCTCACCACCCTGCTCACCGGGGAGTACGACGCCAACAACGCCATTCTGACGCTGCATCCCGGCGCGGGCGGCACCGAGGCCCAGGACTGGGCCAGCATGCTCTACCGCATGTACGTCCGCTGGACCGAGCGCCACGGCTACACCTATACGCTGCTGGACTGGCAGGACGGGGACGAGGCGGGCATCAAGTCCGCCACCATCAAGATCGAGGGGGAGAACGCCTACGGCTTCCTCAAGAGCGAGAACGGCGTCCACCGCCTGGTGCGCATTTCGCCCTTTGACGCCAACGCCCGGCGGCAGACCAGCTTCGCCGCCGTGGAGGTCATGCCCGAGATACAGAACGACACGGAGATCGAGCTGCGGGACGAGGACATCAAGATGGACGTGTACCGCTCCTCCGGCGCGGGCGGCCAGAAGGTGAACAAAACCTCCTCCGCCGTGCGCCTCACCCATATCCCCACGGGCATCGTGGTCTCCTCCCAGGTGGAGCGCAGCCACTTCCAGAACTTAGAGAACTGCAAGCAGATGCTGCGGGCCAAGCTGGCCGAGATCAAGGAGCGGGAGCACCTGGAGAAGATCAGCGACATCAAGGGCGTGCAGATGAAGATCGACTTCGGCTCCGCCATCCGCAGCTACGTGTTCATGCCCTACCAGCTGGTGAAGGACGCCCGCACGGGCTATGAAAACGGCAATATCAACAACGTCATGGACGGGGATATTGACGGCTTTATCAACGCCTTCCTCAGCAGCAAGGCGTAATTCAGCCCACAGGGCTCGGCAAACAGGAGGAAACAAGCATGAAGAAGGCGTTTACCGCCAGGCTCAAGAGCTGGGGCGTGATCATCGCGGGGGCGGTGCTGATGGCGCTGAGCTATGAGCTCTTCGTCTTTCCCAATTCCTTTGCTCCGGCGGGGATCAATGGCCTGGCTACGATGGTGCAGTATCTCTTTCATCTGAACATCGGCTTCTTCTCGCTGATCGTGAACATCCCGCTGCTGATCCTGGCCTGGCGGAAGGTGGACCGGACCTTTACGGCCCGGACGCTGCTCTTTATCCTGGTCTTCGCGGGCGCGGCCCTGGCCTTTGCCCAGCTGGACCTGAGCCTCTTCGTCTATCATACGGATACGGGCACCTCCACCGTCCTGGGCCCCATCGTGGCGGGCATTGTCAACGGGGCCATCTACAGCTTCGTGCTGCGGCACAACGGCTGCACCGGCGGCACGGACGTGATCGCGGAGCTGATTCGCAAGCGCCGCCCCGAGGCCAGCCTCATGTGGCTGATCTTCGCCCTGAACGCGGCGGTGGCGGCCATTTCCTACTTTGTCTATCACTTCCAGCTTGAGCCCGTGATCCTCTGCCTGGTCTACTGCTATATCAGCTCCTGGGTCAGCGACCGGATGATGAAGGCCGGTAAGCGGGCGCTGAAGTTCGAGGTCATCACCGACCGGCCCAATGAGCTGGCGGCCCAGCTCATGCGGGAAATGCACCACGGGGTCACGGTCCTCCCGGCGGAGGGCATGTTCTCCGGCACCAAGCGGGGCCTCTTGATCTGCGTGGTAAACCGGCATCAGATCGTCCGCTTCCATGAGATTCTGGGCAACTTCCCCGGGGCCTTCGCCTACGTTTCCGACGTGAACGAGACCATGGGCAACTTCCAGAAGGTGGCCATCAGCCATAAAAATCCCCCCGCCCACGCCGAGCGGGAGGGGGAATAAGGCAGGGAGCGCTTCGGCGCTCCTTTTCCTTTATTATCTTGCCTTTTTCGCCCCCATCCCTTATACTGAACGTATATAAAAACAGCCTGCGCCTTGGCGCGGAAGGGAGCGGCCTATGTTTACCCTGCGGGACAGGGGCTTTTACAAAAAGACCCTGGTCCTCATGCTGCCGGTGATTTTGCAGCAGCTCATCACCATCGGCGTGAATTTCATGGACAATCTGATGATCGGGGGCTTCGGGGAGGTCTCCATCGCGGCGGCGGCCTTTTCCAACCAGGCCTACGCCTTTTTCCAGTTCATCTGCATGGGGCTGGGCTCCGGGGCGGTGGTCATGTCCAGCCAGTTCTGGGGGCGGAAGGAAACGGCCCCCATGCGGGTCACGGCGGCCATGGCCCTGCGGGTGACGGCGGCCATCTGCGCCGTCTTCACCCTTTTCAGCATGGTCTGGCCTGAGCTGATGCTGCGCTTCTTCACCAACGACGAGGCCGTGATCCTGCGGGGCGCGCCCTATATGCGCCTCATCGGGGCCACCTTCCTGCTTTCGGGCCTCAGCTCCACGGCCACCTACCTCATGCGCAGCGTGGGGAAGGTCCGCATCCCGTTGATCGGCTCCGCCGTGGCCTTTTTCCTCAATATCTTCTTCAACTGGGTCTTCATCTTCGGCAAGCTGGGAGCCCCGCGGCTGGAGCTGCTGGGCGCCGCCGTGGGCACGGTGATCGCCCGGGTCTTCGAGTTCCTCTTCGTCTTCGGCTACTTTGCCGTGAAGGAGGACAGCTTCGGCTTTCGGCTCAGGCATTTCCTGCTGCCCGGCGGGGCTCTGCGGCGGCAGTACGTGAAGTTCAGCCTCCCCGTCCTGTTCAGCGACACCCTCTTAGGGCTGAGCCTCACCCTGGTGAGCGTCATTTACGGCCATATCTCGGCGGAGATCTCCGCCGCCAACTCCATTGCCGGGAGCCTCGTGCGCCTTACGACGGTGCTGAACAGCGGCATGTCCGGGGCCTCGGCCATCGTCATCGGCAACACCATCGGGGAGGGGGACCGGGCCCTGGCCAAGCGGCAGGGGAATACCTATATCCTCCTGTCCTTCCTCTTCGGCCTCGTCATCATCCCGCCCCTGCTGGCGCTGACGGAGCCCTATATGCGGCTTTACGCCATCCAGCCGGAGACGGCCCAGATCGCCCGGACCATGCTGCGCATCACCTTCTATATGCTGCCCCTGCAGATGGTGGCCTTCGTGATCTCCAAGGGCATCCTTCGGGGCGGCGGGGACACCCGCTTCCTGCTGCTGGCGGATTCCAGCTGCGTGTGGTTTATTTCCCTGCCCCTGGGGGCCCTGGCGGGCTTCGTCTGGCATCTGAGCCCCGGCTGGGTCTACTTCCTGCTGAACGTGGAGTTCCCCTTAAAGGGCATCGTCTGTTTCATCCGCTACTGCACAGGCAGGTGGATCAAGGAAATCCGCGCAAGCTGAAAGGGAGGGGAGGGCCATGGCCTCCGCCATCGTTACGAATATCCAGGGCTATTCCATCCACGACGGGCCCGGCATCCGCACCACCGTCTTTTTGAAGGGCTGCCCCCTGCGCTGCGCCTGGTGTGCCAACCCGGAAAACCTGCGCCCGGAGCCGGAGACGGGCTTCTTTGCCAATCTCTGCCGGGGCTGCGGCCACTGTGCCGCCGCCTGCCCGGAGGGGGCCATCCTCCCGGGGCCGGAGCAGCGCATAGACCGGGCGAAATGCCGCTCTCACGGGGCCTGCGCCGCCGCCTGCGCCTACAAGGCGCTGGTGCGCTACGGCACGGAGCGGAGCGCCGCCGAGGTCTTTGACAAGGTGCGGCGGGACCTGCCCTTTTACCAAAGCTCCGGCGGGGGCGTCACTCTTTCCGGGGGCGAGCCGCTGACCCACCCGGCCTTCGTGGAGGAGCTTTTCGACCTCTGCGGCGAGGCGGGCATCCACCGCTGCCTGGAGACCTGCGGCTGCGTCAGCCGGGAGGTACTGGCGCGGATCACGCCCTGCACGGAGCTCTTTCTTTTCGATTTAAAGCTCATGGACCCCGCCGCCCACCGCCGCTGGACGGGGGTTTCCAACGAGATGATATTAGCCAACGCCCGCTTTCTGGCGGAGCGGGGGGCGGCGATCCTTTTCCGCCAGCCGCTGATCCCCGGCGTCAATGACGATGGGGAGAACGCGGCGGCCACGGCGGCCTTCATCCGTTCCCTGGGCCGGGAGGACCTGGGCATCCAGCTCATGCCCTTCCACCGCATGGGGGAGAGCAAGTACCGGGCCCTGGGGGAGACCTACGCCTTCGGGGAAGCCGCCCCGCTGACGGAGGAGCGCATCGCAAAGGTGCGGAAAATCTATCTGGATGCGGGCGTGGCCTGCACCGTATCCAAATAAGGAGAAAAACGTACTCGGACCGCAGACACATTCAAATGTGAACTGACCCGTGCAAATTCGCATGGGGGTTTGTGAGGGGGAGGGGACTCCCCCTCACGTTTCAATAATTGCCCCTCTTTTGCCGACGATTTGTCGACAAAAGAGGGGCGCTCCCCTTTTGGGAGCGCCCCCTTGTGCGTTATGCGGCTTCGGATCGCAAACGCGGCTTCGGATCGCTTATCCGTAGTAGTAGACGGGCTCTTCCTCTACCTCCACGATGGGGATCAGCTTGAGCTGGGTCCAGGTGGCGCGGTCCAGGACAAGGGCCTGGCTGGGGCTGACGAGGTAAATGTTCTCATTCACATAGAAGCCCCGCATGTCGTATTCGTAGTTCTCAAAATTGAAGTGGGTCACTTCCGTGAAGCCCTTGGCGGGATCGTAGCTGTACACGTAGTAGTTCCCGTCGGCCACGAAGCCGATGATGTTCTGCTCCGGGCTGATGAAGAAGGCCTTGTGGTTGTAGAGAGCCGGGCTGTAGGTGGTGTCCAGCACCAGGGAATTCTCCACCTTCACGTCGCCCTTGTCGGTGGTGTCGAACATCACGAGCTTGAGCTGGCCGGTGCGCCCGGTCTCCTCGTCGGCGTCACGGCCGAAGCCGAAGAGCCGTCCCTCACCCCAGCCGTGGAGATACTCGGAGAAGCCGGGGAGCTTCAGCGCGCTCATCACCGTGGGGGCCGTGGGGTCGGAGAGGTCCACCGCGAAGAGGGGGTCCACCTGGCGGAAGGTGCAGAAGTAGGCAACGTCGCCGTCAAAGCGGGCGGAGTAGACCTGCTCGCCGGGGGCCAGGTCCTCGATGCTGCCCACGGTCACAAGCTGCTCGTTGAGGATATACAGGCCCGTGGCGCTGTTGTCCTCGCCCCAGACGTAGTTGGTGAAGCCATAGGCCTCGTCGGTGTAGAGCTTGTAGCTGTAGCCGTTGGCGGTGGTGACGATGCGCAGGAGGCCGTCCGCCTCGTCGGCGGAGAACTGGCTGTCCATGTAGCCGGGCACGGAGCCCTGGGCGGCCAGCTCCAGGCCCTCCTCGGTCAGATCAAAGCGGTGGATCTGCGTGCTGCTGTAGTTCAGGTGCTCCTCCACGGTGTAGACGCTTTCCGTGTAGGTGTTCACCACCTCATTGGCCCACTCGGAGCCGAAAACATAGAGGCTGTCGGCGCTCATGTAGACCTCGTCGCCCGCGCCCAGCAGGGACTGGGCCTTCAGCAGCTCGCCGGTGGCAACGTCATAGGCGCCCACCACGACGAATTCGTTGCTGTCCCCGGCGATGCAGATATCCCCGGCGGCGATGGGCTCCGCCGCGCCGTCCGCGTAGAGGCGGGGAACGAAGGTGACGGGGTCCTCCTCGTCGTAGTTATACACCCAGTAGTTGGTGACGAAATAGAGGCGGCCGTTCAGCAGGCGGGAGCTGACGAGCCAGCCGTCCTGCCCCTTGGAGGCGATGGTCTTGGGCGCGGCGGGGTCCGTCACGTCCAGCACGTCCAGGCAGGTGTAGCTCTCGTTCTCATAGCCCCAGCCGTCCGCGGTCTCGTAATCGTGGTAGTAGTTATAGCCGGAGAGGATGGCTACCCGCCCGTCCTGCACGAACATTTCCCGGGGATTCTTGTTGGTGGAGCTGTAGTCGTAGTACTTGCTCTCCTCCTTGTTGTTGTCGGTCCAGTCGCTGTAGCCGATCTGCGTGCGGGAGATGATCTCGCTGTCCCCGCCCGCGGCGGAGAGAATGGTGAGCTGCATCGCGTTGTCCAGCACATAGATGTACTTGCCGTCGGTCTTGACGATGTCGCCCTCGTCGATGCCCTTCACCTGCACGTTGGTGCCGGAGTACTCGTCTGCGCCCTTTCCGCCGGCCTCGGCGGCGGAGCTGCCGGTGTTGGAGTTCATCTCAGGCTCCGCGGCGGGAGCGGTTTCCATGGGGGCCTCCTCGGCCTCCACCGCGTCCTCGGTGACGGTGTAGCGCTCCCCGCCCCAGGTGGCCTTCACGGCCTCGGCCACCTCATCGTAATCGGCGGCGAAGCGCAGGGCGGCGGGGGCGGCGGTAGCCAGGGCGATGGTGCGGGTGGCCTCGTCATAGCTGAGGCTGTAGCCCAGGTAGGGGGCCAGGTCCGCCAGCTTGTAGTAGTTGCTGCCGCCGACCTTGTAGGCCGCCACGCCCTGGACGGCGCGGCCGTTGATCCACAGGGGATCGCGGCTGGGCTGGGCCATGGCGAAGAGGGCGCTCCCGGCGGAGAACTCGGAGCCGTTGGGCGTATAGCTCTCGCCCGTGGTCAGCTCCACGCGGCCCTCAGCCTCGTTCCAGTTGACGGCGAAGCGGCTGGGGCTCTCCGTCAGCAGCATGGCCAGGTCCCGCAGCTTGAAGTAGTTGTAACCGTCCACATTGTAGGCGGCGGCCTTCACGGCCTTTCCATCGATCTCCAGCCCCTGGTTGGAGAGGGACACGTCCGCCGCCAGCGCGGCGGGCAGCAGCGCCAGCGCGATCGCCAGCACCAAAAGCAGGGATATGAGCTTCTTCATGATCGATCTTCCTTTCGTTGTTAATAGTTCAGAGTTTATAGTTCAGAGTTCAGAGTTTGAAAGGGTCAAGCAATTTCAGCTTAAGCATATACCGTTGCAGGGCCGTATGCAAGGCCTTTGGGGCCTTTTACTCTCTTTGACGGGGGAAAAGGAGAAAAGTTCCCGCGGGAGGAAAAATATTTTCAAAATAACCATGGCGCAAAAAAGAAGGGGCGACGCTTTCGGGCAAAACTGCCGCCCGCCACAGGGGAGAAAGACTGAAGACTGAAAACTTAAGACTTAAAAATGAATAATGGCGGTGGCGCTGCGCGCTAATTAAATATCCCGCGAAGCGGGCTCCACAATTATTCAGTATTCATTTTGCAAAAACCGCAGCGCAAAAAAGAAGGGGCGGCGTGAGCCGCCCCTTCAGACTGTAGACAAAGTCAAAAGTAAACCAACCGGTGCAGATATGCATGGGGGTCTGTGAGGGGGAGGGGACTCCCCCTCACGTTTTAATCCTTGTGAAAAAGGAAAATCGGACAGATTTTCCTTTTTCATGCTGAGTGTGTCGACAATTTGTCGACACACTCAAGGGGCGGCGTGGGCCGCCCCTTCGGGGAAATCCGGTTGGTTAAAAAGGTCAGTGGATCGTCACGTGCTTGAGCCCCACGTCCTCCATGACCTTTTTCAGGCGCTGCATCTGGGCGTCGGAGGGAGGCGTGGCCTCGGCGATGGGCTTGTCGCTGATGCGGAGGTATTTCGTGACGCCCAGGTTGTGATAGGGCAGCAGCTGCACGACCTCCACGGCGTCCCCCAGCTCCAGGCAGAACTCGGCGGTCTTGCGGATGTTCTCCACATCGTTGTTGAACATGGGGATCACGGGGATGCGGATCTGCAGCTTGGCCCCCGCGGCGGCCAGCTTGCGGGCGTTCTCCAGGATGGGCTTGTTGGGCACGCCCACCATGGCCTCGTGCTTATCGTTATCCATGTGCTTGAGATCGTAAAGCCAGAGGTCCGTATAGGGCAGGGCCCGCTCGATGACGGACCAGGAGGCGAAGCCGGTGGTATCCACGGCGGTGTGGATGCCCTCCTCCTTCATGCGCTTGAGGACGGCGACGGTGAAATCGGGCTGGGTGAGGCACTCGCCGCCGGAAATGGTGACGCCGCCGCCGGAGTTCTCATAGAAACGGCGGTCCTGCAGCAGGCGGTTGCAGAGGCGCTCCACCGTGTAGTCCTCGCCGCAGATGTACAGGGCGTTGGGGTAGCAGACCTGGGCGCAGTCGCCGCAGTTGTCGCAGAGGTCGCGCTTGACGTGGACCAGCTGCACCTCCTCCCCGGTTTTGGCGTCCAGGCGGGTGCCGCCCAGCTCCAGCGCGCCCTTGGTGCAGGCCTTGATGCAGCGGGAGCGGCAAAGCTCCGTGCCCGTGCAGCGCATGGAGATCCAGCTGAGCTGGGGATAGTAGGCCTGGCTCTCGGGGCTGTGGCACCAGGGACAGTGGAGGGGGCAGCCCTTCAGAAAGGCGGTGGTGCGCACGCCGGGGCCGTCCTGCACGGAGAAGCCCTGAATATCATAGAGCTTGCCGGTCAATTCTTTTTCT
>CAMVOG010000073.1 GCA_947169005.1 uncultured Clostridia bacterium
CGCCTGGCGGCGCTGGCATTGCTTGCGCAATGCGGGCGGCCAAAGGCCGCCCCTACGGCGTGCGAATTTCTCGGCTGCGTGAGTCCTTGAGCCCTGTTGCCTGCTCCCTGTTCCCTGCTCCCTGTTCCCTGTTTCCTGAAATTGGTATAAAAATCCTCAGAAAATGTATAAAAAACCTCTTGACAAGTGGAAAGCGCCGTGCTATCATATGCCCAAACCGAAGACGAAGGGGGAGTACCCTCCGACCAAACAGACAGCGAGCCGCGGGCGGTGTGAGCGCGGCATGGGCGGTGGAGGAGAATGGTCCTTCCGAGGGCAAACCGAACGGGGCGCGAGCCTTTAGTAAGGGAGACGGAGCAGGCCCTCCGTTAAAATGGCCGCCGTATGATCGTACGGGCAGAGTGGGCGCGCAAGCGTCAAGCCGGGTGGCACCGCAGGTGATATTTTATCCCCTGTCCCAGCAGAAGATAAGCCGGGACAGGGGTTTTTCTATGCCCCTCTCCCACACGTTGCTGAAAGGAGCAAGGAAAATGAGCGAAAAGAAGATCCCCTACAAAATCTACCTGGAAGAGAACGAGATGCCCAAGTTTTGGTACAATCTGCGGGCGGACATGAAAAATAAGCCCGCCCCCCTGCTGAATCCCGGCACCCATCAGCCCATGACCGCCGAGGAGCTCTCCGGCGTCTTCTGCGAGGAGCTGGTAAAGCAGGAGCTGGACAACGAGACCCGCGAGTACCCCATCCCCGAGGAGATCCGGGATTTCTACAAGATGTACCGTCCCTCTCCCCTGGTGCGGGCCTACTGCCTGGAGGAGAAGCTGCAGACCCCCGCGAAAATCTACTATAAGTTCGAGGGCAACAACACCTCCGGCAGCCACAAGCTCAACTCCGCCATCGCCCAGGCCTATTATGCCAAGAAGCAGGGGCTCAAGGGCGTGACCACCGAGACGGGCGCGGGCCAGTGGGGCACGGCCCTTTCCATGGCCTGCTCCTACTTCGGGCTGGACTGCAAGGTCTATATGGTCAAGGTCAGCTATGAGCAGAAGCCCTTCCGCCGGGAGGTCATGCGCACCTACGGCGCGGACGTGACCCCCTCCCCCTCCGACACCACCAACGTGGGCCGCAAGATTTTGGAGCAGTTCCCCGGCACCACGGGCTCCCTGGGCTGCGCCATCTCCGAGGCCGTGGAGGTCGCCGTGTCCAACCCCGGCTACCGCTACGTGCTGGGCAGCGTGCTCAACCAGGTGCTGCTGCACCAGTCCGTCATCGGCCTGGAGAGCAAGATCGCCATGGATAAATACGGCATCAAGCCCGACGTCATCATCGGCTGCGCCGGCGGCGGCTCCAACCTGGGCGGCCTCATCGCCCCCTTCATGGGCGAGAAGCTGCGGGGCGAGGCAGATTATCAGATCATCGCCGTGGAGCCCGCCTCCTGCCCCAGCCTCACCCGGGGCAAATACGCCTACGACTTCTGCGACACGGGCATGGTCTGCCCCCTGGCGAAGATGTACACCCTGGGCAGCGGCTTCATCCCCGCCCCCAACCACGCGGGCGGCCTGCGCTACCACGGCATGAGCAGCATCCTCTCCCAGCTTTATGACGACGGCTATATGGAGGCCCGCAGCGTGGAGCAGACCGCCGTTTTCGCGGCGGCGGAGCAGTTCGCCCGGGTGGAGGGCATCCTCCCCGCCCCCGAAAGCAGCCACGCCATCAAGGTCGCCATCGACGAGGCGCTGAAATGCAAGGAGACCGGCGAGGAGAAGACCATCCTCTTCGGCCTTACGGGCACCGGCTACTTCGATCTCGTGGCCTACCAGAAGTACCACGACGGGGAAATGAGCGACTACATCCCCACGGACGAGGAGCTGGCCAAGGGCTTCGCCTCTCTGCCTCAATTCTAATGGACAATTGATAATGGACAATGGACAATAAAGGTGCCCGCTGCGCGGGGGATTGAATTGAAATCGGCGGGGTATCGCGTTGCGATACCCCGCCGTAACAGCTAACAGCTAAAGACTAAAAGCTAAAGACTAACTCCTCACTCGTACTTCGCCATCAGCGCCTTGATCTTCACGGAGGGATCCAGCATGGCGGTGATGGACACGTCGTGGTTCATGGCGGCGATGACGTAAGCGATGTATTTGCTGCAGTCCACCTCGTAGAACCACTCGCGCTGCAGGAGCTCGGGGGTGCGGTAGGTGAGGTTCGTGCCGAAAACGCCGTCGATAAGGCCTTCCTTGTAGGCCTTGTCGAACTTCTCCAGGCCGGCGGTGAAGAGGGCGTAGGTGACCACGGCGAAGAACTTGCCCACCTTCTTCTCGTGCATGAACTTGGCGATATCCAGCATGGAGTCGCCGGAGGCGATCATGTCGTCCACGACGATGACGGTCTTGCCCTCCACGGAGGAGCCCAGGTACTCATGGGCGACGATGGGGTTGCGGCCGTTGACGATGACGGAATAGTCGCGGCGCTTGTAGAACATGCCCAGGTCGCAGCCCAGGACGGAGGAATAGTACATATTCCGGTTCATGGCGCCCTCGTCGGGGCTGACCACCATGAAATTCTCCTTGCCGGGATGCAGGTCCGGGAAATGCTTGAACATGGCCTTGAGGACCTGGTAGTGGGGCATCAGATTATCGAAGCCCACCAGGGGGATGGCGTTCTGCACCCGGTTGTCGTGAGCGTCGAAGGTGATGAAGTCCTTCACGCCCATGCTGCTCATTTCCTGCAGGGCAAAGGCGCAGTCCAGGCTCTCCCGGTAGCTGCGGCGGTGCTGGCGCCCGCCGTAGAGCAGGGGCATGATGACGCTCATGCGGTTAGCCTTGCCGCTGGCCGCCTGGATCAGACGCTTGAGGTCCTGATAATGGTCGTCGGGGCTCATGTGGTTCTCATTGCCGAAGAGGGGATAGGTGATGCTGTAGTTGCCGGGGTCCACGAGGAAGTAAAGGTCCTTGCCGCGGACGCTGTCCTTGATAAGGCCCTTCGCGTCGCCGGACTGGAACCGGGGGCACTGGCAATTGACGATAAAGGTCTCCTGCTCCTCGGGGCCGCCCTTGGCCCACTGCACCAGGTACTTATCGATCAGCTTGGCCAGCTCCATCGCGCCCTCGGTGGGCACCAGAGCCATAGGGTGAAAAAATCTGCCGGAGTGGAATACGCTTTCAGCTTCCATATCTTGATCCCGTCCTGTTCTGTATTGAGCCCCGGGGGCCCTGTCGCTGTCTCTATTGATAAGGATAAAATACCAATGCGCTTTTGTCAATTATTTTGGTAGAAATTTTTCCGGGAACGCTTGCCAGCGGCGGGGCCGGGTGCTATACTGAAACGGTAAAGCAATCACTTTTTATTCACCGCAGGGCCGTCTTTTCCCGGCTTTGCAAATAATTATTTACGATTGGACTGATAAAAATGGCAAAATATCCCGTGACCAGGACCACCGCCCCCAAGGCGAAGCCGGACGAAAGCTCCCTGGGCTTTGGCAAGGTTTTTACGGACCACATGTTCCTGATGGACTACACCCTCGGCCAGGGCTGGCATGACGGGCGCATCGTTCCTTACGGTCCCTTCGCGCTGGACCCCTCCTGCATGGTCTTCCACTACGCCCAGGAGATCTTCGAGGGCATGAAGGCCTATCGCACGGCGGACGGCTCCGTGCAGCTCTTCCGCCCCTATGAGAACGCCCGCCGGCTGAACAATTCCGCGGACCGTCTCTGCATCCCCCAAATCCCGGAGGAGGATTTCGTCGAGGCCGTGCGGGAGCTCGTGGCCGTGGATGAAGACTGGGTCCCCCACGCGGCGGGCACCAGCCTCTATATCCGCCCCTTCATCATCGCCTCTGACGCGGCCCTGGGCGTCCACGCCTCCAAGACCTATATCTTCTGCATCATCTGCTCCCCCAGCGGCAGCTACTACGCCGCGGGCATCAACCCCGTGAAGATCTACGTGGAGAACGACGACGTGCGCGCCGTCCGCGGCGGCACGGGCTTTACCAAGTGCGGCGGCAACTACGCGGCCTCCATCCGCGCCGGTCAGCGGGCGGAGGAGCTGGGCTTTGCCCAGGTCCTGTGGCTGGACGGTGTGGAGCGCAAGTACATTGAGGAAGTCGGCTCCATGAACGTGATGTTCAAAATAGACGGCAAGGTGGTCACCCCCGAGCTGCGGGGCTCCGTCCTTCCCGGCATCACCAGAAAGTCCTGCATCGAGCTGATCCGCTCCTGGGGCATTGAGGTGGAGGAGCGCCTGCTCTCCGCCGAGGAGCTCTTCGACGCCGCCGAAACCGGCAAGTTAGAGGAAGCCTGGGGCACCGGCACCGCCGCCGTCGTCTCCCCCATCGGGGAAATGAAGTGGAACGAGCGTGAGGTCGTCGTCAACGGCGGCCAGATCGGGCCCATCACCCAGCGCCTCTATGACGAGCTCACCGGCATCCAGTGGGGCCGCATCCCCGACGAGCGCGGCTGGATCGTGAAGGTGTAAGCGTCAGTACTCAGGACTCAGAAGCAGTACTCAGTAAAAGGTTTCACCCCTGTGCGCGGAAAACACGCACAGGGGTGATTTTTTATGGCCGTTCGGGCATTTATCTCTGATTCATCTGCCCCTTCGCGTTTGCAATGGCAATGGCCAGCTTTTCCTCCAACAGCTTTTTGGGTGGCATTTTAGTCAAGTACTGCGCAACATGGATCCCGCTTTGGTCCAACTCCATCAGTTCGACCGTTTCCCGTGATTTTTCCGCACAGAGAAGCAGTGCAATCGGGTCATCCTCGCCGTCCCGCTTTTCGTTTTTCTTCAGCCATCGCAAATACAGTTCCACCTGTCCCTTATATTCCGGCTCAAAGGCCCCGAGCTTCAGTTCCACAAGGACAAGTCTGCGCAGGGAGCGATGATAAAACAGGAGGTCCATGTAATAATCTTTTCCGTCAAGAACAAAGTGTTTTTGTCTTGCCAGAAAAGCAAAATCCGAGCCTACTTCCAAGATAAATTTTTCCAATTCGGAAAGGATCGCTTTCTCCAAATCCTTTTCACTGTATGTGTCCTTTAAACCAAGGAAATCCAAAACATAGGGGTCTCGATAAAACAGGTCCAAAGACATTTTTTCCTGACTGATAAGCGCCGCTATATCAGTACGAATCGTTTCTTCTGGTCTTTGGGATATGGCCGTGCGTTCATACAGCAAGGAGTTTTTGCGCTCGCGCAGGGTACGGACGGTCCAGTTTTCGCTTTTACACATGCCGGCATAGAAATCCCGTTTCAACTCATCCTCAATCGGAAGCAGTTCAACAAAATGAGACCAGGTCAATTGTTGCGACAATGTCGCCACTTTTCTTTTATCCGGAAAAAGCTGGTAGAATTTGATCATACGGAATACAGAGGAACGATTAAATCCTTTTCCGTACTCCTGCATCAGCCGCTTGGAGACTTCTTCAACAACGCGATTTCCATAATCCGCCTTTGTGCTGTTTAATACATCAAGGCAGATCGTTTCGCCAATCTCCCAGTAAAGGAAGATCATGGCGGTATTCACCGCATGAGAGAGTTCCACTTTTCTTGCTGCAATCAGGTTTGAGATTTTTGTGTAGATTCTGCCGGATTCCTGATATTGCATGGCTGTCTCTGCCATATTTTTCACCTTTCAAATTGTTGCGACAATGTCGCTACTCTTGCCTTTGCTGCGTATATATCCGGGATGTACCCATATTATAAACGGCTGAATGCATCCGGTCAAGGACAAAACGAGACAAGGCGTTCCCTGTACGCCTCAAAGCATTACAAAAACTCAGGACCCAGCAAAAGCTGAGTCCTGAGTACTAAGTCCTGAGTGCTGAATTACTCCGTCTCCTCAAAATTCCCGGTGTAGAGCTGATAATACTTGCCCTTCTGGGCGATCAGCTCGTCGTGGTCGCCCTTTTCGATGATGCGGCCAAGCTCCAGGACCATGATCTCGTCGGAGTTCTGCACCGTGGAGAGGCGGTGGGCAATGACGAAGGTGGTGCGCCCGTGCATGAGGCTGTCCATGCCCTTCTGCACCAGGAACTCGGTGCGGGTGTCGATGGAGCTCGTCGCCTCGTCCAGGATCATCACCGGGGGATCGGCCACGGCGCAGCGGGCGATGGCCAGAAGCTGGCGCTGGCCCTGGCTGAGGCCGGAGCCGTCGCCGGAGAGGACGGTGTCGTAGCCCTCGGGCAGCATGGAGATAAAGCCGTCGGCATTGGCGAGCTGGGCGGCGGCGACGATCTCCTCGTCGGTGGCGTCCAGGCGGCCGTAGCGGATATTCTCCCGCACGGTGTCGGTAAAGAGATTCACGTCCTGCAGCACCATGCCCAGGGAGCGGCGGAGGTCCGCCTTTTTGATATCCTTCACGGGGATGCCGTCGTAGGTGATGGTGCCCTCCTGCACGTCGTAGAAGCGGTTGATGAGGTTCGTGATGGTGGTCTTGCCCGCGCCGGTGGCGCCCACGAAGGCCACCTTCTGGCCCGGCTCCGCCGTGAGGCTCACGTCATGCAGCACGATCTTTTCCGGGTTGTAGCCGAAGTCCACATCCGTCAGCACTACGCGGCCCTCCAGCTTGGTATAGGTGAAGCCGCCCTTGCCGTCCGGCTGCTTCCAGGCCCACATGGAGGTGTGCTGGTCGGTCTCCGTCAGGCTGCCGTCGGGCAGGACCTGGGCGTTGACCAGGGTGACCTGGCCCTCGTCCAGCTCGGGCTCCTCGTCCAGCAGCTTGAAGACGCGGCCCGCGCCGGCCATGGCCATGACCACATTGTTGACCTGCTCGGCGATCTGGGTGATGGGCATGGTGAAGTTGCGGGAGAGCTGGAGGAAGGAGGCGATATTGCCCAGGCTGACCCCCAGGCCGCCGATGGCCATGGCGCCGCCCGCGATGGCGATGATGGCATACTGCAGGTTGCCGAGCTGGCCCATGATGGGCATGAGGATATTGGCCAGGGTGTTGGCCGTGGTGGCGTTCTCCCACAGCTCGTCGTTGCACTCGTCAAATTCCTTCTTGGCGGTATCCTCGTGGCAGAAGACCTTGACGACCTTCTGGCCGCTGACCATTTCCTCGATATAGCCGTTGACCACGGCCAGGGAGTACTGCTGCTTGACGAAGAACTTGGAGGAGACGCCGCCGACCTTGCCCGCGATGAAGAGCATGAAGGCCACGAAGAGCAGCACCACGATGGTCAGCCAGATGCTCACGGAGACCATGGAGATAAAGACGACCACAATGGTGATCAGCGAGCTGAATGCCTGGGGCAGCGTCATGGTGATGACCTGGCGCAGGGTGTCCGTATCGTTGGTGAAGTGGCTCATGACCTTGCCGTAGGTATGGGTATCGAAATACTTGATGGGCAGGGTCTGCAGGTGATCGAACATGCTGTTGCGGATATCCTTCAGCACGCCCTGGCCCAGGGTGATCATCAGCCACTGGCGCAGCCAGTTGGCGACGACGCCGATCATGAAGATCGCGCCCATGACGAAGATGGCGCCCAGCAGGGGGGTGAAATCGGGATTCGGCGTCAGCAGCAGGGGCTTGATGTACTCGTCGATCAGCTTGCCCAGGAAGACGCCGGAGGCCGCCGAGCCGACTGCGCTGGCGATGATGCACAGCACGATCAGGCAGATGCGGACCGGGTGGGGCTTGATGACGTAGCCCCAAATGAGGCGCTTGAGCGTGGCGATGGACTCCGCCGTGATCTTCACCTTGGCGCCGCGGCCTCTGCCGCCGCCCCGCAGGGAGGGATTCACGCGCAGGCGCTTGCTGGCCGCGCTCTTGCCCTGGGGCATCTCAATGCCGAATTCCTTGAACTGATTGGTCACGTCGCTGTCGTCCGGAGCGGGGGGAGGGGTAACTTGCTTTTCCATTTCCTTATCCTTGTTCGCCATCGAAATCGCCGCCTCCCTTCTGCTGAGACTGATAGACCTCGCGGTATATCTCGTTGCTTTCCAAAAGCTCCTCATGGGTGCCGAAGCCATCGATCCGCCCGTTGTCCAGGACGATGATCTTGTCAGAATCCTGTACGGAGGAGATACGCTGGGCGATGATGAACTTGGTGGTCTCGGGCAGGTCCTCCCGGAAGGCCTTGCGGATGGCCGCGTCCGTCGCCGTATCCACGGCGGAGGTGGAGTCGTCCAGGATCAAAATCTTGGGCTGCTTCAAAAGGGCCCGGGCGATGCAGATGCGCTGCTTCTGGCCGCCGGAAACGTTGGAGCCGCCCTGCTCGATATAGGTATCGTAGCCCTCGGGCATTTCCCGGATGAAGCCGTCCGCCTGGGCATACTCGCAGGCGCGGATCATTTCCTCGTCCGTGGCGTCCGCCTTGCCCCAGCGCAGGTTTTCCTTCACCGTGCCGGAGAAGAGGACGTTCTTCTGCAGCACCATGGAAACGGCGTTGCGCAGCGTTTCGATATCATAGTCCCGCACGTCCACGCCGCCGACCTCCACGCTGCCCTCGTTCACATCGTAAAGGCGGGGAATGAGCTGCACCAGGCTGGACTTGGAGGAGCCGGTGCCGCCGATGATGCCGATGGTCGCGCCGGAGGGGATATCCAGATCGACGTTATGTAAACACATGCGGCTGTCGCCCGCGCGGCCGTAGCCGAAGCTGACGTTCTTGAAGCGGACGCTGCCGTCCTTGACCGCCATGACGGGGTTGGCAGGATTGGCGATATCGGGCTTCTCATTGAGCACCTCGCAGACGCGCTCGGCGCTGGCCCGGGCCATCGTCAGCATAACGAAGACCTGGGAGAGCATCATGAGGCTCATGAGGATCATGGTGGCGTAGTTCATAAAGCTGGAAAGCTGGCCCACGGAAAGCTCCGTACTGCCGGTGTTCACGATGATCTGCGCGCCCAGCCAGTAGACCAGGAGCTGGCAGACATACATGATGAGCATCAGCAGGGGCTGGTTGAAGGAAAGGATGCGCTCGGCCCGCACGAAGAGCTTGTAGATCTCCTCGGAGGCGGCGTAGAACTTTTTGCGCTCGTAATCCTCCCGCACGAAGGCCTTCACCACGCGCACGCCGCGCAGGTCCTCCTCCACGACCTCGTTGAGCCGGTCGTACTTGCGGAAGACCTTTTCAAAGGTGGGGTGAGCGTGGGTCATCAGCAGGAAGAGGCCGATGGCCAGCACGGGCACCGCCGCCAGGAAGATCCAGGTCATCTGCACGTTGGTGCGGAAGCAGTAGATCAGGGCGAAGATCATCATCATAGGGGCCCGGACGAGAACGCGCATGATGATCATAAAGGCCATCTGGCAGTTGTTCACGTCCGTGGTCAGGCGGGTGATGATGCTGGCGGTGCTGAACTTGTCGATGTTGGCGAAGGAATAGTCCTGCACCTTGAAATACATATCGTGGCGCAGGTTGCGGGCGAAGCCCATGGCGGCCCGTGAGGACGTGACGCCGCAGGCCGCGCCGAAGAAGAGGGACACGGCGGCGCAGAGCACCAGCAGCAGGCCGTATTTCCAGATCTCGGCCATGTTGCCGCCGCCGGTAACGTTGAGGCCCTTGTCCAGCAGTCCGGCCATCAGAAAGGGGATCGTGACCTCCAGCAGGACCTCAAAGGCGACGCATATGGGAGAATAGATCGCATACTTTTTAAACTCCCGTATGCTTCCGGCTAATTGTTTTATCATCGAAACACCTCCGTTAAGCGAATCATAATGAATCGCTTAATTCAATACTGTTAAAAGAATACCGTCATCATGACGGTAACATAGATAGTATAGTATAAATCACAAAAATGTCAACAGTTTTTTGTTGTTTTTTCTGAAAAGGTTTCCGGGGGTGGATTCTAAAATGAATTTGGACAGTACAGTCGGACAGACGTGTCCGGCTGTA
>CAMVOG010000074.1 GCA_947169005.1 uncultured Clostridia bacterium
CGCCGTAGGGCTCCAGGAATTCGCCCAGGGGCCCCACGTCCAGGGCCACCCGCTCCGCTCCCGCCGCGCGGGCATTGGCGATGGCGGCGGCGACCACGGCCTCCAGGTCATAGCCGCCCCGCTCCGCCCGCCGCGCGGAACAGGAAAAGGTGTTGGCGCAGAGAAGCGCGCTCCCCGCCTCCACGTATTCCCGGTGGATGGCCGTTACCAGCGCCGGGGCCGTGAGATTCACGGTCTCCGGGTATTTGGGCAGGCTCCCGGCCCGCGCCTGGAGCATGGTCCCCATCCCGCCGTCCAAAATCGTCATAAATAATCACCCTTCCTGAGTCCTGAGTACTAAGTACTGAGTCCTGAGTACTGACAAATCAATCACACGCGAAGAAAAACAGGTGCTTTTCCTTTACCGGGCGGCCCGTGATGCGCCGCAGGGCCTCGGCGTAGGCGGAAAGCTGCCCGGCGTACTCCGCCGCCCGCTGCTCCCGCTCCGCCTTGCGGATGCGGTCGCTCTTGAAGTCCACCAGCACCAGGCCGTCCTCCTCCTCAAAGAAGAGATCGACGACGCCCTGGAGCAGCACGTCCCCCTCGCCCCGGCCGTAAAGCTCCCGGGCGGGGATCAGCACGGAGAATTTGAACTCGCGCCGCAGGGAATCCGCCGCCAGGGCCCTCCGGCCCAGCTCCGAGCGGAAGAAGCGCAGCAGCCGCGCGGGCTCCGCTGCCTCCGCCTGTTCCGGCGTCAGCAGCCGCAGCTCCCGCAGACGCCGGAGCTCCCCGGCGATCTCCTCCTCCGAGCCCACATGGGCAAAGTCAAGAAGCTGCATGGCCATATGCAGGGCCGTGCCCCGCTCGGCAGGGGTGAGGCCCGTTTCCCCCGTGATGAAGCGGGGGCGGGGCAGGGTTTCCCGGCGGAAGTCCGCCACTGGGGCAAGCTCCTCCGCTTCCTCCGCGGCCTCGTCGGCCCGGAAGCCGCTTTTCAGCGCCGTGGCCGTCACCTTGGAGGGCAGGCCCCGGGAGGCCATGGGGGGCTCCCAGCGCAGGGAGCGGCGCAGGGCCTCCGTCAAAGCCGGGTCCGCCGTCGTTTCCCCAGCGGCGGGGCTCTCCCCCTCCTCGGGGGCATCCGGCGGCGTCAGAAGGCTGTAGGAAAAGGCCGGGTCACAGAGCAGGGCCGATAGGAGCCAATCCGCGAAGCAGGCCCGCTTTTCCAGCAGCTCCGGGGCGGGCGGGTCCGTCAGCCCCAGGCGCAGCTTTTCCAGCTTTTCCTCCGGCTCCGGGGCGGAAAAGACGCAGATCAGCTTTTCCCGCGCCCGGGTCATGGCCACATAGAGCACCCGCAGGTCCTCGCTCATGGCCTCGTTGTTCAGCTTCGCCGCGATGGCGACCCGGGAAAGAGTGGGGTAGACGATGCCCCGCGCCCGATCCGTCAGCCGCGGCCCGGCCCCCAGCTCCCGATGGATCAGCAGGGGGCGCTTGGAATCGGAGAGATTCACGGCTCTGCCCAGGTCCGCCAGGATCACCACGGGGAATTCCAGCCCCTTGGAGGCGTGGACGCTCATGATGCGCACGCCCCCGCCGCTCTCGCGCCGGAGGGTGGGCTGCCTGGCGCCGTCCACCCGCTGCAGGAAGCCGTAAAGCCCCCGGCAGTCGGCGTCCTCGCATTCCCGGGCGTAGCTCTGCACGGCGTAAAGCCGCTCGGAGGCGCCGCTCTGCCGGGCTTCCGCCAGGGCCGGAAGCCCCGTGGCGGCCAGCAGCTCCCGGATCAGCACGTCGGCGGGCAAGCCCATGGCCTTCTCCCGCCAGCGTTCCAGCTCCCGCAGGAAATCCGCGCAATGCTCGTCCGTCTCCGCCCGGGCCCGGAGGGCGGTATAAAGGTCCTCCTTCGGCGCGGCGGCGCGGATCATGGCCAGCTCATCCGCCGAAAAGCCCCAGACGGGCCCCCGCAGGGCGGCAATGAGGGGGATATCCTGCATGGGGTTGTCGATGACCCGCAAGAGGCTCAGCAGATAGCCGTTTTCAAAGCAATCGAAGAGGCCCTCGGCTCCGCCCACCACCGCCGCCGGGAGGCCCTGAGCCTCCAGCGCCGCGCGGAAGGCCTCCCCCGCCCCCTTGGGGGAGCGGAGCAGGATGGCGACATCGCCGGGGCGCAGCGGCTCGCCCTCCACCGCCGCACCGGAGCGCAGCAGCTCCTTCACCCGGCCCGCCACGCAGGCCGCCTCGTAGGCGAGCTTGTCTTCCTCCCCGGGCGTCTGGCAGAAGTCGAATTCCACGGCCTCGTCAAAGGCGCCGGGGTCCGTCCGCCCGGGGAGCATGGCCTCCCGCTCGCCGTAGCGCAGCTCCCCCAGTTCCGGGCTCATGAGCCGGGAGAAAACGAAATTCACCGTATCCAATATCTCCGGGCGGGAGCGGAAATTATGGCTCAGCAGGATGCGGCTGGGCTCCCCCGCCGGGGCGGGCCAGTCGGCGTATTGATCGTATTTTTCCAGGAAAATATCCGGGTCCGCCAGGCGGAAGCGGTAGATGGACTGCTTCACGTCCCCCACCATGGTCACGTTCCGCCCCTCCCGGGAGACGGCGCCGAAAATGGCCTCCTGGAGCCGGTTCACGTCCTGGTACTCGTCCACCAATATCTCCTGGAAGCGGCCCGCCACCTCGGCGGCCCGGGCGGGGCCGCCCTCCGGCTCCGTCAGCAGGCGCAGGGCCAGGTGCTCCAGGTCGTTGAAGTCCAGCACGCCCCGCCGCCGCTTGTTTGCGGCGTACTCCTCCCCCAGCTCCGTCACCAGGGCGTACAGGGCCTCGATCACCGGGCGCATACGGGCCATATCCCCCAGCAGCTCCGCCCCGGGGGCCTCAAAGCCGGCCAGCAGCTTCTCCATGGCCTTCTTGCAGTCGTCCCGGGTCCGCTTGACGGCGGCGAGGAAGGGATCGTCCTTCCGCCCCTTGACGGCGCTGAAGCCCGGAAAGGCCACCGCGCCGAAGCGCCAGGTCTCGTCCCAGCCCGTGCGGATGGCCGCCAGCAGCCGGTCCAGATCGTTCAGGGTGTCCAGCCAGGAGGGGAGATACTTCTTTGACGTGTCCTCATCCTCCCGCAGGGCGGGGACCAGGGCCTCCATGCGGCTCCGCCAGTATAGGACCTGCCGCTCCGCCCGCTGCAGCAGATACTTGCCCCAGGGGGTGGCCCCGGCGTCTTCCTCCTCCCGCAGGATGGCGGACTGCTCCGCCATCCAGCCCTCCGGGTCCGGGTGGCTCTGCACGGCGCCGCGGGTCTCCAGCACGATGCGGCAAAGGGCCGCGTCGTCCCGCCCCGCGCCCAGCATATCCGCAAGGGCGGCAAACTCCGGCGTCATTTCCTCATAGCGCCGCTCCAGCAGCTCCTCCAGGCTCTGCTCCAGCAGGGCCTCCGCCTCCGCGGGCTCAAGCTGGCGAAAATCGGGCTTCACGTCCAGCACGGGGGCAAACTCCCGGATCAGGTCCGCGCAGAAGGCGTGGATGGTGTCGATGCGCATACGGTAGACCAGGGCCGCCTGGCGGCGCATCTGCCGGTTTCCCGGGTCCTGCGCCAGCCGCTCCGCGATGGCCCGGGACAAGCGTTCCTTCAGCTCCGCCGCCGCCGCGCGGGTATAGGTGATCACCAGGAAGCGGTCCACGTCCGCCCCCTCCTCCACCAGACTCATCAGCCGCTCGATCAGCACCCGGGTCTTGCCCGAGCCCGCCCCGGCGGAGATCAGCAGCGCCCCGCCCCGGTGCCCGACGGCCGCCTGCTGCATTTCGGTCAGTTCCATGCCCTCGCCTCCTCTGAACCCGCTTCCCTGTTTCCTGCGCCCTGTTGTCATTCTGTGCGCAGCGAAGAATCCTGCGCTCGCGCCAGGCCGGAGAAAAGATCCTTCGACTCCGCTGCGCTCCGCTCAGGATGACAGAGGGTGCGGATGCGGCGTAATTTCAGCGCCTCCGGCGCTGGCGTCCTGCGGACGCCGGGCCACCGAGGACGGTGGCCCCTACAGTCGCTTTCCTTTTCTCTGCCTCCTGAGTACTAAGTACTGAGTACTATGCACTATGCACTATGCCCTTGTTCCCTGAGCCCTGAGCCCTGAGCCCTGAGCCCTGAGCCCTGAGCCCTGAGCCCTGATATCTATTTTCCCCCGAGGAGGCGAAAATGTCAATATCTTTTGCCTTTGGAGGAAAATATGCAATTTCCCGTGGGAAATCCTGCGTTTTTCGTCGATTCTCCCAGCAAGTCAGCGTTGCGAAATCGGCGGCAAGGCAGTATAATGGAGGTGAATGAATGTATATGAAGCAGATGACGTGAAAAAGGGAAATATGCCGCCCGGTCCGGTGGGCGGCCAGAGAAAGGAAGATCATTTTGGCTTATAAGTACATCTATCTCTTCTCCGAAGGCAACGGAGGCATGCGCGAGCTGCTGGGCGGCAAGGGCGCGAACCTGGCGGAAATGACCAACCTGGGTATGCCGGTCCCTCCCGGATTCATCATCACGACGGAAGCCTGCACCCAGTATTACAACGACGGGGAGAAGATCAACGACGAGATCCAGGCGCAGATCCTGGAATACGTGGAAAAGCTGGAGGAAATGGCCGGGCAGAAGTTCGGGGACAAGGAAAACCCCCTGCTGGTCTCCGTCCGCTCCGGCGCCCGGGCCTCCATGCCCGGCATGATGGATACCATCCTCAACCTGGGCCTCAACGACGAGGGCGTGGAAGCCCTGGCGAAGAAATCCAACAACCCCCGCTGGGCCTGGGACTGCTACCGCCGCTTCATCCAGATGTATTCCGACGTGGTCATGGAGGTCGGCAAGGGCTATTTTGAAGAGCTGATCGACAAGATGAAGGCCGCCCGGGGCGTGGAGCACGACGTGGACCTCACCTGGGAGGACCTGAAGGAGCTGGCCGATCAGTTCAAGGCCGAATATAAGGATAAGGTCGGCGCGGACTTTCCCCAGGACCCCAAGGAGCAGCTTATGGGCGCGGTCAAGGCCGTTTTCCGCTCCTGGAATAACCCCCGCGCCATTGTCTACCGCCGCATGAACGACATCCCCGGCGACTGGGGCACCGCCGTTTCCGTGGTGAAGATGGCCTTCGGCAATCTGAACGACGATTCCGGCACGGGCGTCGCCTTCACCCGCAACCCCGCCACCGGCGAGAACAAGCTGGACGGTGAGTTCCTCATGAACGCCCAGGGCGAGGACGTGGTGGCCGGTATCCGCACGCCCCAGCCGCTTTCCGCCCTGGCGGAGACCATGCCCGAGGTTTATCAGCAGTTCGTGGAGATCTCCCAGAAACTGGAAAAGCACTACCACGACATGCAGGACATGGAGTTCACCATCGAGAACAAGAAGCTCTACATGCTCCAGACGAGAAACGGCAAGCGCACCCCCTTCGCCGCTCTGAAGATCGCCTGCGACCTTCTGGACGAGGGCATGATCGACGAGAAGCAGGCCCTTTCCATGATCGACCCCCGCTCTCTGGACACCCTGCTGCATCCCACCTTTGACCCCGCCGCCCTCAAGGCGGCCAAGGCCCTGGGCCAGGGTCTGAACGCCTCCCCCGGCGCGGCCTGCGGCCAGGTGGTCTTCACGGCGGACGACGCCAAGGAGTGGGCCGCCCAGGGCAAGAAGGTGGTCCTGGTCCGCCTGGAAACCTCCCCCGAGGATATCGAGGGCATGCAGGCCAGCGAGGGCATCCTCACGGTCCGCGGCGGGCGCACCAGCCACGCCGCCGTCGTCGCCCGCGGCATGGGCACCTGCTGCGTTTCCGGCTGCGGCGACATCGTGATGGACGAGGCCAACAAGCAGTTTGAGCTGGGCGGCCGCACCTTCCATGAGGGCGACGTGATCTCCATCGACGGCGGCACCGGCAAGATCTACGGCGAGGCTCTGCCCACCGTGGACGCCACCATCGGCGGCGAGTTCGCCCGCATCATGGCCCTGGCCGACAAGTACCGCCGCCTGCAGGTGCGCACCAACGCGGACACCCCGCGGGACGCCGCCCAGGCCAAGAAGTTCGGCGCCCAGGGCGTGGGTCTCTGCCGCACGGAGCATATGTTCTTCGCCGAGGACCGCATCGCCGCCATCCGGGAAATGATCGTTTCCGAGACCGCCGAGCAGCGCAAGAAGGCCCTGGCCAAGCTGGAGCCCATGCAGCAGGGCGACTTTGAGGCCATCTACGAGGCCATGGAGGGCCTGCCCGTCACCATCCGCTTCCTGGACCCCCCGCTTCACGAGTTCCTGCCCACCGAGGAGGCGGATATCGCCGCCCTGGCTGCGGATATGGACATCCCCGAGGAGCGGCTCAAGGCCGTGATCGCTGGCCTGCACGAGTTTAACCCCATGATGGGCCACCGCGGCTGCCGCCTGGCCGTCACCTATCCCGAGATCGCGGAGATGCAGACCACCGCCGTCATCAAGGCGGCGCTGAACGTGAACGCCAGGCACCCCGACTGGCACCTGGTGCCGGAGATCATGATCCCCCTGGTGGGCGAGGTGAAGGAGCTGGCCTTCGTCAAGAAGACCGTCACCGACACCGCCGACGCCCTCATTGCCGAGGCCAAGAGCGACATGACCTATAAGGTCGGCACCATGATCGAGATTCCCCGCGCCGCGCTGACGGCGGACCTCATCGCCAAGGAGGCCGAGTTCTTCTCCTTCGGCACCAACGACCTCACCCAGATGACCTTCGGCTTCTCCCGCGACGACGCGGCCAAGTTTCTGGGCGCCTACTACGACCGGAAGATCTATGAGCAGGATCCCTTCCAGCGCCTGGATCAGACCGGCGTGGGCAAGCTGGTGGAAATGGCCGCCAAGCTGGGCCGCTCCACCCGTCCGGACCTGCACCTGGGCATCTGCGGCGAGCACGGCGGCGACCCCTCCAGCGTGGAGTTCTGCCACCGGGTGGGCCTGGATTACGTGTCCTGCAGCCCCTTCCGGGTGCCTATCGCGCGCCTGGCCGCCGCCCAGGCTGCCATCAAGGAGCAGCAGGAGAAGGCCCAGGCCGCCGAGGCCGCCAAGGCGGAGATCGACGCGAAGGTCGCCGCCGCCAGAGCCGCGCTGAAGGACGCCAGCGAGAAGCTGGCCTCCGCCGCTGAAATCGCGGGCGGCGAGCTGAAGGATATCGCCCAGGCGGGCTTCAAGTCCCTGCTGGCCGGCTGGGAGGAGGCCAAAAAGACCTTCGGCAGCGAGCGCGGCAAGTAAGGCCCCGCCCAACAAGCAACGATCGGAGATACAGTCCCCCGGAAACGGCTATGCCGCGCCCGGGGGACCTTTTTTCGGCGCGTAAATTTCTCCGCGCGGGGCTTGCGCCCCCGGCTCTCATTGTGTTACTATAAATTTACAAAATGATGACGGGAGGTTTTCCTTATGCAGGTTTTCACCTTTGATCTGAACGAGGCCAAGACCGCGCGGCTCATCGTGACCGTGTCCAACGTGCAGCCCTATCTGCAGGCCACGCCGGGGCTGATCCACGTGCCGGGGGGCGGCTTCATGTTCTGCAGCGAGTCCGACACCGTGGCCCTGGGCAGCCGGCTCATGGGCAAGGGCTTCGGCGTCATCTGCACCTACCTTTACCCCGTGGGGCGGGATTACCGCTTCCCCCAGGTGGTGGTGGATCTGATGCGCTCCATCAAAATTCTGCGGGACCACGCCGCCGAGTGGGGGCTGGACCCGGGAAAAATCGTCATTTCCGGCAACTCCGCCGGGGCCTTCATCTGCATGAGCACCGGCAACCTCTGGAACCGGCCCGCGCTCATGGAGGCGGCGGGCTGCACGGGCGAGGAGGGCCGCCCCGACGCCATGATCCTGGGCTTCGGACCCATGTTCTGCGGCCAGCAGACGGCGGACGGCGAGGTGACCTACGTGCCCAACGGGGAGCTGGTGGGCCCCCAGACGCCCCCGGCCTTCTTCCACCACGCGCGGCAGGACGGGCTCGTCTCCGTCTATCAGACCATCGCCATGCTCGACGCCATGGAGCGCAACAAGCGTCCCTTCGGCTGCTTCATTTCCAGCACCGGGGACCATGGGACCACGGGCATGACCCAGCGGGTCCTTGGCCCGGACGGCACCACCGGCCCCTGCATCGACGACTGGTTCGGCCCCTGCTGGCACTTCCTGCAGAATCAGCTGGGCCTGGAGCAGAATCCCCAGCCCATGCTGATGATGGGTCCCCCTCCCGGCGAGGGCGGCGAAGGCGCGCCCATGCCCATGATGTTCATGAATCCGCCCGTGGTGCCCGAGGGCAGCGTGCCCGTCACCCCGGCGGACATGCCCCTGGGCCAGGCGGGCAACATCCATATGCCCTTCAACGCCGGCTTTATGGACAAGGATTTCACGGTGTATAAGTGATTATCAGTACTCAGGAAGCAGTACTCAGCTCTCAGTCTGTAGGGGCCACAGTCCTCTGTGGCCCGACGTCCGCAGGATGCCAGCGCCGCAAGGCGCTGAAACGTCCCCGCTCAACCATGCGGCTACCTCTTTTCAACGTCCCGGCGCTTGCGCCGGGGCGTTTTTTTGCTTATACTGAGGGCGTAACGATCGTTCAGAAAAAAACGCGAGGAGCGATAAACATGAATCTTTCCATCGGACAAAACATCAAACGTCTGCGCCTGGCCGCCAGCATGACCCAGGAGCAGCTGGCCCAGGAGCTGGGCCTTACCGCCCAGGCCGTCAGCAAGTGGGAAAACGGGACCACCGCCCCGGACATCGCCCTGCTGCCGGAGCTTTCGGTGCTGCTGGGCGTGAGCATCGACGCCCTCTTTTCCCTTTCGGAAGAGGACCGCTTCCAGCGGGTGGAGAATATGTGCGAAAACCTGCGCTTCATCCCCCAGCGGGATTTTGAGCAGACGGAGCGGATGCTGCTGGACAGCCGGAACGACCCGGCGACGAAGCCCCGGGCCACCCTGCTGCTGGCGCGGCTTTACAACAAGCGGGCGGACGAATTCCACACCCTGGCCGCGCCCCTGGCCCGGGAAGCCCTGCGCCTGGACCCCGGCAACAAGGCGGCCCACAACGCGATCTTTGACGCGGAAAACGGCGTCTACCAGGACTGGAATTTCACCAACCACCACCGGCTCATCGACTTTTATCTTTCCGTGGTGGCGGAGCATCCCGAGGACCGGCGCAATTACTACTGGCTCCTGGACCTGCTGATCGCGGACGGACGCACGGCGGAGGCCCGGGAATACGTGGAAAAGCTGCGCAAGGTGGCGGACACCTACCACGTGGAGCTGTACATGGCGAACATCTGCCGGGCGGAGTGCGACCTACCCGCCGCCCTGGACTGGCTGGAGCGGATGAAGGCCCACGCCCCGGACGCCTGGCAGGTCTGGGAGGAATACGCCGACCAGATGGCCCGGCTCTGCCGCTACGACGAGGCCCTGGCCGCCTATGAGAAGGCCCGTCCTCTCCGCCCGGAGAAGCCCTTCATCGACTGCGAGGAGGCCATGGCCCACGTTTACGAGCTCCAGGGCCGCATCGACAAGGCCATCGAAATGCAGGAGACCATCCTGACCATGCTCCGGGACGCCTGGTCCATCACCGAAGGCGAGAGCGTAGACGCCCACAAACGCGAGATCGCCAGACTGAGAGAGAAGAAAGCGTAATGGAAAAGCGCTCCGCCGCCCCGACCCGGGACGGCGGAGCGTTTTTCTCCCATCCAACCCCCGATTGAGTTTTGCCGCAAACTCAATTTTCCGTTTCTTGCCCTGCCCGTTTTCAG
>CAMVOG010000075.1 GCA_947169005.1 uncultured Clostridia bacterium
GACGCCCACCATGATGGGAATGGCAAAGTTGCGGATGGAGGACACGCCCAGGAACACCAGCAGCAGGACGGGCATCAGCGTGGTAATGGTGGTGCCGATGCTGCGGCGCATGGTCTGGCTGACGCTGCGCTCCACCACCTTGGCGAAGTTCTCCTGGCCGCCGGTCTTCTTATAGTTCTCGCGGATGCGGTCGAAGACCACGATGGTGGCGTTGATGGAGTAACCGATGATGGTGAGGGCCGCGGCAATGAAGTTCATGTTCATGGAGATGCGGAAGATCACGTAGATGCTCAGCATCACCAGCAGATCGTGCAGCAGGCAGATGATGGCCGCGATACCGGAGCGGAACTCGAAGCGGATGGAGATGTAAATGAGGATCAGCACGGCCGCCAGGATGGAGGCCACGAAGGCCGCGCGGGTGATATCCTTACCCACGGAGGCGGAGACGTAGTCGCTGGAAAGCAGGGTCACGCCCTCGCCGTACTTGGCCTGCACCGCGTTGAAGGCCTGCTCGCGCTGGGCGGCGCTGATCTCGGTCATCTTCACGGTGACGACGGTACCGCCGTTACCGGACTTGGTGACGGAGGAGGGACGGACGCCGGTGGTCTCGGCCACGATGGCCGCCACGTCGTCAGAAAGCTCGCGGGTCACCTCGGTGCCCATTTCATACTCCATGGTCACGCCGCCGACAAAGTCCAGGTCCAGGTTAAAGAGGCTGACGCCGAAGGGCAGCAGGATCACGCCCACAAGGCCCACGACGCAGAGGATGATGGAGATGAGGCCCGTGATCTTGAACTTGCCCACCACGGGGATAATCTTGGGGCCGTTCTGCTTCTGCTCCTCCGTAAGAGGCTTGACGCCGTAGAGGGAGAGCTTGTTGGCCTTGAGCTCCACCAGGCACTTGAGAAGAAGACGGGGCACGATGAGCATGCAGAGCATGGAAAGAATGACGCCGATCAGAAGGGTCTTGGCAAAGCCGAGGATCGTGCCGGTGCCCTGCCAGAGCAGGACGACGGCGGCGATGATCGTCGTGATATTGGAGTCCACAATGGCGGCGAAGGCACGCTTGAAGCCCAGGTCCACGGCGGAGCGCAGGGTCTTGCCCGCCTGCAGCTCCTCACGGATGCGCTCGTAGATGACCACGTTGGCGTCCACGGCCATACCGATGGTGAGGATGATACCGGCGATGCCGGGCAGGGTCAGATTCACGCGGGCGATGGTCATCACCAGCAGGAAGAAGGCGCTGTAAAGGACCAGGGCGAAGTCCGCGATGACGCCGGGGAGACGGTAGACCAGGATCATGTAGAGCATGACCAGCAGGATGCCGATGATGCCCGCCAGGATCGCGGTCTCCAGGGAGCGCTCACCGAGGGAGGCACCCACGGCCTGGAGCTTGGCCTCATGCAGTTCGAAGGGCAGACGGCCCGCGCTGATGATGGAGGCCAGATACTGGGCGTACTCGGCGGTGGCGTCGGAGCCCAGGGTGATGATGGGGGTGGCGGTGTCGATACCCGTCGTCGCATACTCGGAGCCGACGGCGGGGCTGCTGATGATATCGTCGTCCATGACGATGGAAACGTAGTTGTTGCCCGAATCGGAGAGACCGGCGGCAACGCGGGTGCCCTCCTTGAAGCGGGCGCGGCCGTCCTCATTGAGATTGAGCTGGACGAAGAACTGGGAAACGCCCGTGTCGTTCACGGGGCCGTAGGCCGCCGCGGCGGACTCGATCTGCTTGCCGTCCAGGATCACGTTGCCCTCATAGTCCCGGAACTCGATGACGGCGGTGGTGCCGAGCATCTGCACGGCCTCCTCCGGATCGTCCACATTGGGGATCTCCAGCACGATGCGGTTGGAGCCGGAGCGGTAGACGTTGGCTTCCGTGTAGCCCAGGGTGTTGAGACGCTGGCGCAGCATGGTCACGGCCGTGTCCATGCCGGAGTTGAAATCGTCGGCGGACATGCCCTCGGGCATATCGGCCTCATAGGTGATCTCAGAGCCGCCCACCAGGTCAAGGCCCAGGGTGATGCCCTCCCGCAGGGGGAGGATCTCCATATTGCCGATGCTCAGGCCGTAAAACGCGACAAAGAGGAAGACGGCGATCACGACCAGGAGCGCCGCTACGGTGATGACTGTTCTTTTCATTTCTGCAAATGCCTCCGATTGGCTTATTTATTCTGACTCTGCGCTTAGAAGTGCTCCTCCTGCGCCTGCTGGTCCGCCTCAGCGGCCGCCTGGAACTTGGCGCGGGACTGCCGGATCTCCTCCAGAGCCTCCGCAATGGCACTTTCCGTGCGGCGCATGGCGTCGTCCGCATACTCGTTGGCGGCCTTGCGCATGGCGGCAGAGCGGTTCTCCGCGGCGGTAAGTATCTCATTGCCCCGGGCCTTGGCGGCCTTGACGATGGTCTGCTCCTCCATCAGGCGGCGGGCATGATCCTCCGCGGCGTGGCGCATATTCTCCGCTTCCTTCTTCGCGTTGGCGATGAATTCCGTGCGGGCCTTGATGAGCCGCTGGGACTCCGCGATCTCGGTAGGAAGCTGGTTTCTGATCTCGTCCAGCAGGTCGAGGGCCTTGTTCCGCTCGATCACGCACTTTTCCTTGCCCAGGGCGACGCCCCAGGCGTCGGAGATCATGGTATACAGCTCGTCCAGCAATTCTGTGATCCCATTTGCCATTTTTATACTCTCCATTCTGCCGCTTATCGCCGCGGGCAAGCGGGCTGCGGACCCTGCAGCGGCGGAAGGGTCCGTTCTTGCCTGGCGGCTGCCGCTTTCAGGGCAAGCGGCGGGCCGGATTCACATAGTTTATCGGCTCAGGCCTGTCGGCTCTGAGCGACGCGCTCCTCGATGGCCACGATCAGCTCACGGGGCGCAAAGTCCGTCAGATCCGCGCCGAAGGCTGCCATTTCCTTTACGGCGCTGGAGCTGAGATACATGTACTTCTCGCTGGAGGCGAGGAAGAAGGTCTCCACGTCGGGGTTGATCTTCTTATTGATCAGGGCCATCTGACATTCCTTTTCATAGTCAGACAGGGCACGCAGGCCGCGGATGATGGCCCCCGCGTCCTTGAGCCGGGCGTATTCCGCCACGAGGCCCTCCCAATGGTCCACCTCCACGTTGTCGAAACGGGCGGTCACCAGAGAGATCTGCTCCACGCGCTCCTCCACCGTGAAAAGGGGCTTTTTGGCGGAGTTGACCATCACGCAGACGATCAGCTTATCGAAAACGCGGGAGGCCCGCTTGATGAGATTCAGATGCCCCAGGGTGATAGGGTCAAAGCTGCCGGGATAAATGGCGATCTTCATGGATAATCCTTTCTTACAGGCGGGTGTAAAGCGTCAGCTTCACCTTGCCGTAGCGGTAGCTTTTCAGCAGCGCGTAGGGAGCCTCCGGCTCCGGAAGCTGCTTCTCGGCGGAAGATTCGCATACAATTATACCACCTGTATGCAATTTGTCAAACGCAAACAGCTTTTTCAGCGCATTTTCCAGCAGTCCAGAGGCATAGGGCGGGTCAAGGAACACCAGATCGAACTTTTCCGGGCCGGACAGATAGCTGATGGAGTCCCCCTGGACCACCTTGCCCCCCGTGAGACGGGTCCTCTCCAGGTTGGCCTTTACCAGCTTCACCGCCGCCTTGCTCTGGTCCACGAACACGGCGGAGGCCGCGCCCCGGCTGAGGGCCTCGATGCCAAGCTGGCCCGTGCCGGCAAACAGGTCCAGTACGCGCCGCCCCTCGATATCAAACTGGATGATGTTGAACAGGGCCTCCTTCACCACGTCCGTGGTGGGGCGGATATCCATGCCCTCCGGCTCCAGCAGCTTCATGCCCCGGGCCGTTCCGGTAACGACTCTCATGGTTCTTCTCCTTTGTGAAAATACGCATAGACCGCCCTGGCCGCGTTCTTCGGCACAACGGCAGCCAGGGCCGCCTCGTCCGCCTCACGGATGGCCTTTACGGTCTTGAATGCCTTCATCAGCTCCAGCCGCCGCTTCTCCCCCACTCCGGGGATCTCCTCCAGCACGGAGCGGATAGGTAATGGCGAAGCGGTGGGTCTCCTCCTGAATGCGGCCAATAAGGGAAAATACCGCCGTGTTGCCGGAAATACCGATCTCCCGCCCGTCCGGGGCCGCCAGGGCCCGGGTGCGGTGCCGGTCATCCTTCACCATGCCGAATATGGGGACGGATATCCCCATGCTTTGGGCCGTCTCCACGGCCATGGCGGCGTGGACGCTGCCGCCGTCCACCAGCAGCAGGTCCGGCAGCGGGGAGAATTTCTCGTCCCCCTCCAGGTAACGGGTGAAGCGGCGGGTCAGTACCTCCTGCATGCTGTGGTAGTCGTCCTGCCCCTCCAGCGTCTTGATTTTGAAGCGGCGATAGGCCCGCTTCAGGGGCCGCGCATTTTCAAACACCACCATGGAGCCCACCATATCGGCCCCCTGGGTATTGGAAATATCGTAGGACTCCATGCGGAGGGGCGGCTTTTCCAGGCCCAGGGACCTTTGCAGCCATTCCAGGGTCTTGGCGACGCGCTCCTCCCGGTCCGTGGCCCGCTCGCATTCCTCCCGGGCGTTGATATTGGCGGTCTCCACCAGCTTGCGCTTCTCACCCCGCTGGGGTACAAAGAGCGTCGGCGCGGCAACGAAGGAGGCGGCCAGAAACCGCTCCAGCTCCTCTCGGTCCGGCAGCTCCATGGGAAGCAGGACGTTTTTCGGGCAAAGTCCGCGGATGGCGTAATACTGGCGGATGAGCTGGGAAAGGACCTCCGCGTCCTCCTCCATGGGCAGCTCCAGCAGCTCGTAATCCTTGTCCAGCAGGGTGCCGCCGATGAAATGCAGCACCACGAAGCAGCTCTTGGCCGTGCCCCGGGCAAAGCCGATCACGTCCGTATCCGCCCGGGCGGCGTTCTGCACAAGCTGCTTGCGCTCCAGGCCCTGCACGGCCCGCAGCCGGTCCCGCAGCTCGGCGGCGTTCTCAAAGCGCAGGGCCTCCGCCTCCGCCTCCATCTGGTCGGACAGGCTCCGGCAGAGCTCCTCGGTCTTGCCGTCAAAGATCAGCATGGCCTCGTTGACCGTGGCGCGAAATGCCTCCGCGTCCGGCTCGCCCCGGCAGTAACCGGCGCAGAGCCCCATGTGATAGTTGAGGCAGGGGCGGCCCTTGCCGATCTCCGCCGGGAATTTGCGGCTGCAGGTGGGCAGCTTCAGCGCCTTGCATACGGCGTCGATGGCCTCATGCAGCGTCCCGCGCCCGCCGAAGGGGCCGAAGTAGCGGGCCCCGTCGTTCTGCACCCGCCCCACAACGGAGAAGGACGGGTACTCCTCCCGCACCGTGACCCGCAGGAAGGGATAGCCCTTGTCGTCCTTCAAAAGGATGTTGTACTTGGGCTTGTGGTGCTTGATGAGCTGGTTTTCCGTGACCAGGGCCTCAAACTCGGAGTTGACCATAATAACGTCAAAATGGTCGATATGGGAGACCATGGCGGCGGTCTTGACATTGTGGCCGTTCTCGCGGAAATAGCTGCTGACGCGGTTTTTCAGCAGCTTGGCCTTGCCCACGTAGATGACCTGGCCGGACTTATCCATCATGATGTAGACCCCGGGCAGCATGGGCAGGCCGTGGGCCTTTTCTCTGAGCTCCTCAAACGTCATAGCGCATCCAACCCCGTCAGGTCAAAATCCGGGATATACTCCTCTCCGGCGGAATCCGGGTCCTGGAAAAAGCCGTCCTCAATGGGGCTTTCCATGAGGTAGTCCCGTATAGCCTCATACTCCTCCTCCGTCAGCCGGCGGTCGATCTCCGGGAATTCAGCCGCCCGGCCGCAGGGGGTATACTGGGCCATGAGGCTGAACAGGACCTCGCCGGGGGCAAAGGTCTCCCCTACCCAGTCGATCACCGCCCTGGCGTTGTCCAGCCTGCCGGGCAGGACCAGGTGGCGGATGACGACACCCCGCCGCAGCAGCCCGTCCTCCCCCATGACGTAGGGCCCCGTCTGCCGGAACATTTCCAAGATAGCGGCTTTCGCTTTTTCCGGATAGTCCCCCGCGCCGGAATAGCGCCGGGCCAGAGCGGGGTCCATATACTTCATGTCGGGCAGCCAGATCTGCACCTTGCCCTCAAGGGCGCGCAACGTCTCCACCCGCTCATAGCCGCCGCAGTTGTAAACCACGGGGACGGGCAGCGGCTCCTCCAGCACGGCGGCCACCGCGTGAGCAAAGTGGGTGGGATTTACCAGGTTGATATTATGTACGCCGGAGGCGGCAAGCCGCTCCAGCAGGACCCGAAGCTGCGGAAGGCTCAGCTCCTTTCCCCGCCCGCCGGTGCTGATGGCGTAATTCTGGCAGAAGACGCATTTCAGCGAGCAGCCGGAGAAAAAGACCGCACCGGAGCCGCGCTCCCCGCTGATGCAGGGCTCCTCCCAAAAATGGGCGGCGGCCCGGGCCACCACGGGCAGCGCCCCCATGCCGCAAAGGCCCCTCTCTCCCCCGTCCCTGTTCGCCCCGCAGCCGCGGGGGCAGAGGGCACAGCGAGCGAGAGGCGCACAAAAATCATAATTACTCATAATGATTTATTATATAGGAAAGACGCTTTAAAAGCAAGCCATTTATGCCTCAAAATTGCCTGTTCCGTCGGCTTTTTGTCGTTCCTCCTCGATGCGGCGGTGCAGGTAGCCGAGGGCGTCGGAGAGACCGCCCAGGCAGTCGATGAGGCCGCAGCGCACCGCCTCCTCCCCATAGATGACGCTGCCCACGTCCGTGGTCAGTTCCCCGGTCTTGAACATCATGCGGGAGAATTCCTCCCGGGAGATATGGGAATTCATTGTGATGAAGTCCAGGATGCGCTCCTGGATCTTATCAAAATAGGCGAAGCTCTGGGGCACGCCGATGACCACCCCGTTGAGCCGCACGGGATGGATGGTCATGGCCGCCGAGGGCGCGATGAAGGAGCGGGAGGCGGACACGGCCAGGGGTACGCCGATGGAGTGGCCGCCCCCGAGGACCAGGGAGGCCGTGGGCTTCTTCATTCCGGCAATCAGCTCCGCGATGCCCAGGCCCGCCTCGATATCCCCGCCCACGGTATTCAGCAGGATCAGCAGGGCGTCGATCTCCTCGGATTCCTCCACCGCCGCCAGCATGGGCATGACGTGCTCATACTTGGTGCTTTTGCTGTCCGGCGGCAGGAGGACGTGGCCTTCGATCTGCCCGATGATGGTCAGACAGTGGATGCAGCCCTTCTCGGAACGGGTCGTGGCCGAGCCCAGCTTGATAAGCTCCGATTCGTTGAGGACGCCTTCGTTCTGTTCATTTTCCATTTTATGACCATTCCTTTCGCAAAAACTCAAAGGCATAAAATGACCATGAAAAGGAATGGTCATAAAATGCCATGTTTTCCGGTTGCCGCGAAGCGGCGAGGAAAACGGCTTTAATCAATAAAGGTTGAACTTGTTTCAACCTTTTCACCCCGCGGTAGCTTTTCCCGCGGGGCTTTTTTTATGCGTTTGCCTTGCCGCCCGGCTCCAAAGCGTGTATACTGTGGAAAAAAGGAGGGATCGCCATGACGGAGGTCGTTGCCGCGCTCGTCTGGCAGGGAGAGCGCTTCATGGCCTGCCAGCGCCCGGCCCACAAGGCCCGTGGACTGCTGTGGGAGTTCCCCGGCGGGAAGATCGAGCCGGGCGAAAGCCCGGAGGAGGCGCTGGTCCGGGAATGCCGGGAGGAGCTGGGCGTTACCGTGGAGGTGGGCGGCCTCTTTATGGAGGTGCGCCACGAATACCCCGATCTCACGGTACGCCTGCGGCTCTACCACTGCCGCGTGGCGGAGGGGACCGTACAGCGGCTGGAGCACGCGGACATCCGGTACATGACCGTGAAGGAAATGGACGCCTATCCCTTCTGCCCGGCGGACGAGGCCATATTGGAGCGGCTGCGGAAGGCCCCGCCCGTGACGCTGCTGCCCCTGGGAGCCCCTCGCCCGGAGGAGCTGCTGCCCCTTTACGAGGCCGTGGGCTGGACGAACTATACGCAAAACCCCGGGATGCTGCTGCGGGGCGTGGAAAACTCCCTCTATACCCTGGCTGCCCGGTCTACCTTGGACGGGCGGCTGGTGGGTCTCCTCCGCGCCGTGGGCGACGGGGCCTCGGCGGTGCTGGTACAGGACCTGCTGGTGCTGCCGGAGTGGCAGCGCAGGGGCATAGGCCGCGCACTGCTGGAGGCGGCGCTCTCCCGCTTCGAGGGGGTCTATCAGCTCTGCCTCATGACCGACGATACCCCGGAGCACGCCGCCTTTTACCGCGCTCTGGGACTCTCCCCGGCAAGCGAGCTGGGCTGTGCGGCCTATTGGCGGGTGAACGTGGGGAACGCGGATGCTTAAGGAGACGAAGCGGCTGCTGATCCGCCCCTTTCGGGAGGAGGACGCGGAAGCCTGGCAGCCGATCCTGTCCGATCCGGAGGTCATGCGCTGGCTGGAGCCGCCCTTTTCCCCGGAGCAGACCCGACGCTTTATCCGGGAGGCGGGGCTCTGCTCCCCTCCCCTGGTCTGGGCTTTAATGGAAAAGGAAGGCGGCAGACCCGTGGGCCATCTGATCTGGCACCCATACGGGGACGGGGCCATGGAGCTCGGCTGGGTCCTGGGGCGTGAGCATTGGGGACAGGGCCTCGCCACAGAGCTGACGGAGGCCCTGCTGACAGATGCACAAACGGACGTGGTGATCGAATGCCTCCCGGAGCAGGCAGCGACACGGCGTATTGCGGAAAAGCTCGGCTTCACTTGCGTGGGAGAAAAGGATGGGCTTCTCGTGTGGAGAAAAAGCCATCTTTAGGATGAAACGAATGATCCCGACGCGGCTTGCACCGTGTCGGGATCATTCGTTTCATGTAATCATGCATCAGCGGGCGGCAAATCACCGCTCCTGCGGACTAAGGCTCAGAACTTGGGCTCCAGGGTCTTCGCCACGTCCTTCAGATACTCCCGGATGGGGAGGTGCTGGGGACAGCGGGCCTCGCAGGCGCCGCACTCCAGGCAGTCGGAGGCCTTGCCCTGGTGGGCGCTGACGCTGGCGTAATAATTCAGCGCCATGATGATCTCCCCGGGGCCAAACTGCTTCAGGTTGTTGTAAATGGCGAAGTAGTCCGGAATGGCGATCTTCTGAGGACATTCGTCCACGCAGTAGCGGCAGGCAGTGCAGGGCACGGTGATGGCGGAGTGGATGATCTCGGCAGCCTTGGCCAGCATCTCCTTCTCCCCCTCCGTGAGAGGCTGAAAGTCCCGCATATAGCCCGTGTTGTCCGCTACCTGGGCCTCGTCGCTCATGCCGGAGAGGACCACCATCACGTTGGGCAGGGAGGCGGCGTAGCGGATGGCCCAGGAGGCGGGGGACAGCCCCGGCCCGGCGGCCTCCATGAGCGCGGCGGCGGCCTCGGGCACCTTGGCGAGATTCCCGCCCTTCACGGGCTCCATGACGATGACGGGCTTGCCGTGCTTCGTGGCGACCTCATAGCACTTACGGGACTCCACCACGGGGTTTTCCCAATCCAGGTAGTTGATCTGGAGCTGAACGTATTCCATTTCCGGATGGGCGGTGAGGATCTCATCCAGGACGGCGGCCCGGTCATGGAAGGACAGGCCGATATGCTTCGCCTTGCCTTCGGCCTTCAGCTTTTTGAGGAAGTCAAAGGCGTGCATGGCCTCGGCCTGCTTGTAG
>CAMVOG010000076.1 GCA_947169005.1 uncultured Clostridia bacterium
GGTGATGGCCTGGCGGATCCACCAGGTGGCGTATGTAGAGAACTTATAGCCCTTGGTGTGGTCGAATTTCTCCACCGCCTTGATAAGGCCCAGGTTTCCCTCCTGGATCAGATCCAGGAAGAGCATGCCGCGGCCCACATAACGCTTGGCGATGCTCACCACCAGGCGCAGGTTGGCCTCCGCCATTTTCTTGCCGGAGTCCTTCCCCAGCTTGATGCGCTGCTCAATGGCGGCCAGCTCCTCGGGGGTGAAGGGCTCCGCCGTGCCGGCGGCCACGGCCTTCTCCCGCTCCTCCTTCTCCTGGGCGGCGGCGGTGCCGTCCGCCATCTTCACGGCGTAGTCGATCTCCTGCTCGGGAGTGAGAAGGTCCACCTTGCCGATCTCCTTGAGGTACATGCGTACGGGATCGTCGATGGAGAAGGTCTCGGCCAGGGCGTCGGTGCTGTTGATCTCGTCCTCGCTGATGTCCTCCAGCTCCTCGATCTCCTCCAGGTCCGTGACCTCGGGCAGCATATCCTCCGTGATAATGGTGGAAAAATCCTCGTCGATGATCTCGATACCCAGGCTGTCCAGGGTCTCATAGAATTTGTCGATCTGCTCCGGCTCCAGGTGCAGCTCCTCAAAGAACGCGCTCAGCTCCTTGTAGGGCACCGAGGACGCCTTCTTGCACTTATCCAGGAACTCGCTCACCTTCTGGGCGGCCTGCTCCTTATCCGGCTTTTCCGTTTCTGCAGCGTTGTTCTCCGTTTTAGCCTTTTTTGTCACTTTTCCCATCCTCCATACCCTTGGTTTCTTTGTATCGGCTGGCGAGGGCCAGCAGATCGGTCTCGTTTTTGAGCTTTTCCGTGCGGATCACGGCGGTATAATCCCGCAGGGACCGTTTCGCGCCGGAAAGCTCCTCCGGCCTTTGCGTAATGCGTACAAGCTGGGACATTTCCTCCTCCGTCAGCTCTCCGGAGAGAGCGGCGGCGGAGACGCTTTGCTTTTCTTCTATTCTGCGGCGAATCAGCCCGTAGACCTTGCCCAGATAGGCGGATGAAAACTCGCCCACTTTAAGGTCGCAATCCGCCAGCAGGGACGGATCCAACAGCAGGAGCCGAAGGACGCCCTCCTCCGCCGCGGCGGAGCGGACGTTGTCGTACCGCAGGCCTCTGCCCACGGGCTGGGCTGCCTGCTCCGGGCGGGTCTCACCGCGCTCCAGCTCCTTTTTCTGTCTTTTTGCATTGATGGCACGGCTTCGCTCGATCTCCTGGAGCATAGCTTCTCGGGCCACCCCTGCGGCTTCGGCCGCCCGTCCGCCGTAAACCTCCCGCTCCACGGGGCTGGCGAGCTTGGCGATCATGGCCCCGGCGGCCTTGAGGTATTCCACCTTGCCCTCCGTGGAGGAAAGGTCGTACTGCCCCCGCAGCTTTTCCAGGCTGTACTCGATATGGTTTTCGCTGCCCTGCAGGAGCCTTTCGAAGGCGTCGGCCCCATAGAGCTTGATGAAGTCGTCCGCGTCGATCTTCACCCGCTTCCCGTCCACGATCCGGTCCGGCAGATTCAGGACCTTGACGCTGAATTCGGAGTTTTTCAGAATATCCAGGGCTCTTTGAGTGGCCTGGATGCCCGCCGGGTCGTTATCGTAGCAGATGACGATCTCCTTGGCGTAGCGGGAGATCATGCGGGTCTGCTCCACCGTGAGGGCCGTGCCCATGGAGGCCACGGCGTTGTCAAAGCCCGCCTGGTGCAGCGTGACCACGTCGATATTCCCCTCGCAGAGGATGATGCTGCCCCGTTTGGTGTTCTTGGCCAGGTGGATGCCGTAAAGACTGCGGCGCTTGCTGAATACGGGGGTCTCCCGACTGTTGACGTATTTTGCCTTATCGCCGCAGAGGGTACGGCCGCCGAAGGCCAGCACCTCACCCGACACACTGATGAGCGGGAACATGAGCCGGTCCCGAAAACGGTCATAGAGCCCGCCCTTTTTGCCGCGGACGGAAAGGTCCGCCTGCACCAGCTCCAGCTCCGTATAGCCCCGCCGCCGCATGGCGTCCGTCAGCGTTGTCCAGCCCTCCGGCGCGGCGCCCAGGCCGAAGCGGGTCACCGTCGCGGGAAGGATGCGGCGCTGCTCCAGGTAGGCTCTGGCCTTGGCGCCCTCCTCGCTTTTCAGCAGGCTGTTGTAAAAGCGGGCCGCCTCCTTATTCAGCTCCAGGAGGCGCTTGCGGGCACGGCCCCCGTCCCCCTCTTCCTCCTCCGGCACGGCCAGCCCGGCCCGGTTTGCCAGAAAGCGCACCGCGTCGGGATAGGAGAGATTCTCCATATCCATAATGAAGCGGACCACGTCGCCGCCCTTGTGGCAGCCAAAGCAGTAGTAGAGGCCCTTATCGGGCGTCACGGAAAAGGAAGGGGTCTTTTCATTATGAAAGGGGCAAAGACCCGTGAGACGGGTCCCCTGCCGCTTCAAGGACACGTAGGAGGATACCACGTCCTCAATATCGCTGCGCGCGCGCAGCTCTTCCAGAAAACGATCCGGAAAGGCCATGTCTCCCCCCTCTTTCTCAGCGGACGGTCCAGGCGCCCGGTATAAACAGATTATTGATGGTGTAAATCAAGTATGTGTCGCTCATGCCCGCGATATAGTCGCAGACCACCCGTTCACGGGGCCAGACGGCCAGCAGGGCCCGATAATCCTCCGGCAGCTTCTCCGGGGCCTTGAGGTAATAGTCATAGACCAGGGCCAGCAGGCCCTCCACCTTGGTTTCCTCCCCTTTCGCCACCGGGTTTTTATAGACCCGCTCAAAGAGGAAGTCCCGAAAAGCCTCCATGACGAAGTACATGGCGGCGCTCATGCGGATCTCCGTCAGGTCCCGGCTTTCGCGGATCACGTCGGTAATCACGGCGTCGATGCGCTCCCCGAAGCTGTCCCCCGTCACGGCGGTGATCTCTCCGGGAATGTCCGCTTCTTCCAGGATCCCGGCGCGAACGGCGTCGTCCACGTCGTGGTTGATGTAGGCGATACGGTCAGACAGGCGGACCACCGCGCCCTCCAGCGTCTTGGGCTTCTGCGGCCCGGAATGGCAGAGAATGCCGTCCCGCACCTGGCTCGTCAGATTCAGACCGCGCCCGTCCTTTTCCAATATCTCCACCACCCGAAGGCTCTGCTCATTGTGCTGAAAGCCCAGGGGACAGATGCTGTTGAGCGCCCGCTCCCCGGCGTGGCCAAAGGGGGTATGCCCCAGGTCGTGCCCGAAGGCGATGGCCTCCGTCAGGTCCTCATTCAGCCGCAGGGCCCGGGCAATGGTGCGGGCGATGCGGGCCACCTCGATGGTATGGGTCATGCGGGTACGGTAATGGTCCCCCTCCGGCTGGAGGAAGACCTGCGTTTTATGCTTCAGGCGGCGGAAGGCCTTGGAGTGCACCACCCGGTCCAGGTCCCGCTGGAAGCAGGTGCGGGTCGGGTCCGGCTCCTCGGGCCGCTGTCTGTCCCCCGCCCCCCGCGCCGGACAGGCACGGGGCGAGAGGATCAGCCGTTCCAGCTCCTCCCGCTCTTCTCTCACCGTCATACGCATTCCCTCTTTCCGCCGCTTTTCCGCGTCTATTTATCATATACGCGGCGTGAAAGGGAAATCCTTTGTTTTGCAAGGGATTTTTGTTGAAAACTTTTTTCCCGGTCTTTTCAGGCGGGCGGAAGGTGGGTGCGGATCAGCCCGGCCCAGTCCTTATAGCCCTGTACGGCCAGATGGGGCGAGCCGTCCCAGCCCGCCAGCTTTTCGGGAAGGAAGCCCGTTTCATCGCACAGGGCCTCGCAGGTATCCAGATACCAGCAGTCCTTCTCCCGGCACATTTCCCGCAGGGCGGCGTTGAAGGCCCGGATGCGGGACATGGTGAAATAACCCTCGCCGCTGACCTTTTCGGTCACGGGGGTGACGGCCATCACCACGATCTCCGTGCCGGGCATCTGCCCGCGTATCTCGTCGATCAACGCGCTGTAGGCCTCCGTAAAGCCCAGCACGCCCTTGTTGATCTCGTTGATGCCGTATTCCATGTACACCCGATCGTACTTCCCTTTCAGCAGGCTGTCATAGCAATGATCCGGGTCAGCCCCATTGGGATTGAAGACCGTGGTGCTCTGATAGGTAAAATAGTTCATGCCCTTGAGCCCCGAAAAAGCCATCATGCCCTGGGCCAGGGAGTTGCCCACCATGGCGGAGGTGGCAAAGACGCTGTCCTCCACCGGGGCCTGGGCGGGCAGATCGGGGTAAGCGCGCTTTTGCAGCGTCAGGCTCACCCGCAGGGAGCTGTCCGCCATACGGGAAACGATGGCCGCCACGGCGCTGCGCCAGATGATGCCGTCCGGCTGAAAATGCCCGTAGGCGTCGCTGCCCGTGAGCACGCCGGCCCGATAAAGGCGATAGATCTCCCGCGCGCCCTCATACCAATCCTTCACGTCCGGGATCGCCCCCTCCGCGATCACGTTGATAGGGGCAAGCTCCGTCTCCGGCAGGGCCCTGGCGAAAAACACCGCCACCTGGCGGCGGGTGGCGGGGCTGTTCCAGGAAAGCTCCTCCCCGCCCAGGATGCCGTTTTTCCGGGCATAGTCCACGTAGACCTGATACCAGGGCTGGCCCTGCACAAAGTCCGCGGAGCCCGTATGATACAGGCTGTGCAGGCGGGACGCCATCGCCAGCGTCTCCGCCACGGTGACGCTGCCCTCCGGGGCGAAATAGCCATCATAGCCTTTCATCAAGCCCATGGAGCAGGCGGCGGACACGTTTTCATAGAACCAGTCGCCGGGCTTCACGTCGGAAAAGAGCTCCTCCGGGGCCGTGTACTCCGGTGCTTCAGTCCCTTTCGTCACGGAGACGGACATTTCCTTTGCCTCGGAAACAGAGGTTTTCCCCCCCGCCTCGTCCGCACCGGTCGATACGGTGAGAACGCCAAAAGCAAGAAGAAGTATAAGGAATGCGGAAGCCAATTTTTTCATATCGTCAGATCCTCCGTCTTCTTTTCACGATCAAGCCCCAGGAGCGCCGCGCCGTTTTTCCAGCAAACGCGGTCCATCTCACTTTCGGAGAGGCCCAGGGAGCCAAGGAGCCGCAGTTCCATTTCCGGCGTATGCCAGGGGCAATCGGAGCCGAAGAGGAAGCGCTCGACCCCGTGCTTTTCCAGAATGCGCGCCGCGGTGGGGGCCGCGATGGCCCCATAGCCGTAAGAGGTATCGAAATACAGGGGCAGGCCGCAGAGGTGCTTCAGCACTCCCTCGGCGCAGGAAAGGCCGCCCCAATGGGAGGCGATAAAGGGGGAATCCACCCAGCGCAGGGCGTTGGCGATGCGCTCGGGCGGCGCCATATAGGGCGGGGCAAAGCCATAGTCAAAGCCCGCGTGGATCATGGTGACGAGGCCGAGCTGGGCGATCTTGCGGTAGATGGGCTTCATGCAGGGGTCGTCCACGTACAGCCCCTGGTAGTCAAACTGGAACTTGACGCCCTTGAGCCCCAGGGCCTTGATGCGCTCCAGCTCCTCCATCACGTTCTCCGCCTTCGGGTGAACGGAGCCGAAGCCGACGACCTCCTCCCGCTCGTTCATGCGGGCAGCAAAGTCGTTCACGTCCTTCATCTGGCGGGCGTTGGTGGCGATATTCAAAACCACGAAGCGGTCCACTCCCTGGCGGCGCATCAAGGCGGCTAGGCCGTCCAGCGTACCGTCGGTATGGGGCAAAAGGTCCCCGGCGTTATGCCCCACCTTCTGAATGGCGCGGGCCGCCAGGGGATCCGGAAAACAGTGCGTATGAAAATCCAGGCGCATGGAAAAAGGCTCCTCTCTGCTGTCCGTTTTCTCCGCCCGGGCCGACCTGAGCGGAAAAACGGGATTTAAATATACGCTTGTCCGGGCCGCTTTGTCAAGAGCCGTTGGGAGGAAGTTTTCAAGAAGTTTTTACGGGTGAAAAAAGAAAAAAAATTTTGTGGGAGGATTGAACATTATGCCTTGCGCGTGTTATAATGAATAGTCAAAATGGGTCATTGCTTTTTATCGGCCCGTTTACCGTATTTTAATGGTACGAAAGGGAGAAGCGTATGAAGAAAGTTGCCGTGATCATGGGGTCGGATTCCGATCTGCCCTCCGTGCGCGGGGCCGTCACCCGCCTCAAGCAATTCGGCGTCCCCTTCGAGGTCCACGTCATGTCCGCCCACAGGACTCCCGCCGCGGCGGAGGCCTTTGCCCGGGGCGCGGCGGAGGCGGGCTTCGGCGTCATCATCGCCGCTGCCGGAAAGGCCGCTCACCTGGGCGGCGTTCTGGCCGCCTACACCACCCTGCCCGTGATCGGGCTGCCTATCAAGTCCTCCTTTATGGACGGGCTGGACAGTCTTCTGTCCATCGTGCAAATGCCCACGGGCATCCCCGTGGCGACGGTGGGCGTGGGCGCGGCGGACAACGCGGGCATCCTGGCCGTGCAGATGCTGGCCCTGGAGGACGCGGGCCTGCGGGATAAGCTGGCCGCTTACAAGCAGCAAATGGCCGACGAGGTCATGGAAAAAGACAGGAAAATGCAGATGGAGGAGTTTTAACAATGGAAAAGCTGGAACAGATCTACGAGGGCAAAGCCAAAAAAGTATTCAAAACCGACGATCCCGAGGTCTTTATCGTCGATTACAAGGACGACGCCACGGCCTTTAACGGGCTGAAAAAGGGCACCATCGTCGGCAAGGGCTCGGTAAACAACCGCATGACCAATATGATGATGCAGCTTCTGGAATCCAGGGGCGTTCCCACCCACTTCATCAAGGAGCTCTCCGACCGGGAGACCGCCGTGAAGAAGGTGGAGATCGTCAAGCTGGAGGTCATCATCCGCAACATCGCCGCGGGCTCCTTCTCCAAGCGCTACGGCGTGGCGGAGGGCACTCCCCTGCGCTGCTCCACCATCGAGTTTTCCCTGAAGGACGACGCGCTGGGCGATCCCCTCATCAACGACTATCACGCCGTGGCCCTGGGCGTCACCACCTGGGAGGAGCTGGAGACCATCAAGACCCTGGCCTTCAAGATCAACGACGTGATGAAGGAATTCTTCCTCTCCGTGGGCGTCACGCTGGTGGACTTCAAGCTGGAGTTCGGCAAGACCTCGGACGGGACCATCGTCCTGGCCGACGAGATCTCCCCCGACACCTGCCGCTTCTGGGACGTGAAGACCGGCGAGAAGCTGGATAAGGATCGGTTCCGCCGTGACCTGGGCGATCCCGAGGGGGCCTATCAGGAAATGATGCGCCGCCTCTCCGAAAAGCTGTAAGAAAAGAGCAACACTAAGGATCTATTCATCATACGGAGGCAACATACATGTTCGATACCATCCACGAGGAATGCGGCGTTTTCGGTATTTACGACAAGACCGGGAAGACGGACGTGGTCCGCAGCGCCTATTACGCGCTTTTCGCCCTGCAGCACAGGGGCCAGGAGAGCAGCGGCATCGCCGTCAATGACGACGGCGTCATCACCCTTCACAAGGACCTGGGCCTTGTCCCCGAGGTCTTTGACGAGGAGACCCTGGCCAGGCTGGGCAAGGGCACCATGGCCCTGGGCCACGTGCGCTATTCCACCACGGGCTCTTCCCAGGCGGCTAACTCCCAGCCCCTGCTGGTGCACCACATCAAGGGCGCCATGGCCCTGGCCCACAACGGCAACCTCACCAACGCCACCGAGCTGCGGGAATCCCTGGAGCTGGACGGCGCCATCTTCCAGACCACGGCGGACACCGAGGTCATTTCCTATGAGATCACCCGCGCCCGCCTGGTGGAGGGCTCCATCGAAAAGGCCGTGGAGCGCGCCATGTATGAGCTGAAGGGCGCTTACTCCATGGTCATCATGAGCCCCCAGAAGCTCATTGCCGCCCGGGACCCCAACGGCTTCCGCCCCCTGTGCATCGGCAAGCGGGACGACGCCATCATCTTTGCCTCGGAAAGCTGCGCGCTGAGCTGCCTGGGCGCCGAATTCATCCGGGATATCGAGCCCGGCGAGATCGTGGTGATGGGCCCGGAGGGTCTCAAGTCCATCAAGACCCACTGCACGGGCAAAAACCATATGTGCATCTTCGAGTTCGTTTACATCGCCCGGCCCGACTCCGTCATTGAAGGCGTCAGCGTCCACGAGGCCCGCAAGAAGGCGGGTGCCATTCTGGCGAAGGACTACCCCGTAGAGGCGGATGTGGTCATCGGCGCGCCGGACTCCGGCCTGGACGCAGCCCTGGGCTACGCGGAGGCCTCCGGCATCCCCTACGGCGTGGGCTTTGTGAAAAACCGCTACATCGGCCGCACCTTCATCCAGCCCACTCAGAACGAGCGGGAGGACGCCGTGCGCATCAAGCTGACGGCCATGAAGGCCACCGTGGCGGGCAAGCGCGTCGTGCTGGTGGACGACTCCATCGTGCGCGGCACCACCTGCCGCCGCATCGTGGGCCTGCTGCGGGAGGCCGGGGCCACGGAGGTCCACCTGCGCATCTCCTCTCCCCCCTTCACCAACCCCTGCTATTTCGGCGTGGATATCGACAGCAAGGACAAGCTCATCGCCTGCCAGATGACCATTCCCGAGGTACGCAAATCCCTGGGCGCCGACTCCCTGGGCTATCTGAGCATCGCCGGGGTGCGCAGCATCGCGGAGGAGAGCGGCTGTGACTTCTGCATCGGCTGCTTCACGGGCCGCTATCCCGTGGACCCGCCCGCCAACGCCTATAAATCCCGCTTTGAAACCAAACTGAGCGAAAAGGGCTGAAACAGGCAACAGGGCTCAGTACTTAGGACTCAGTACTCTGACAGTATACTCAACGTCTTACTTAAAAGGAGAGACGCGAATGAACAAAAACAGCTTCAGTGAAAGCTATAAGGCTGCCGGCGTGGACGTGACCGCCGGCTACAAGGCCGTTGATCTCATGAAGGGCCATGTGGCCCGCACCATGACCTCCGAGGTGCTGTCCTCCATCGGCGGCTTCGGGGCCCTGGTAGCGCCGGACCTCACGGGCATCACGGAGCCCGTGCTGATCTCCGGCACGGACGGCGTGGGCACCAAGCTGAAAATCGCCTTTCTGATGAACAAGCATGACACCGTGGGCATCGACTGCGTGGCCATGTGCGTGAACGACATCATCTGCTCCGGCGCAAGACCTCTCTTCTTCCTGGACTACCTGGCCCTGGGGAAGAACGTGCCCGAGCGGGTGGCGGAGATCGTCTCCGGCGTGGCGGAGGGCTGCGTACAGTCCGGTTGCGCCCTGGTGGGCGGCGAAACGGCGGAGATGCCGGGTTTCTACCCCGAGGACGAGTACGATCTGGCGGGCTTCGCCGTGGGCGTGGCGGACAAGAAGGCCATTATCGACGGCTCCGCCATCGTCCCCGGCGACGTGCTGATCGGGCTCCGCTCCAACGGCATCCACTCCAACGGTTACTCCCTGGTGCGCAAAATCTTCGACGTGGAAAAC
>CAMVOG010000077.1 GCA_947169005.1 uncultured Clostridia bacterium
CTCATCCTCATCGCGGGCGGCTACGACAAGCACATCCCTTCCGACGTGCTGGGCCCCGTGGTCTGCGAGAAGGTGAAAACGCTGGTTCTGGTGGGCGCCACCGCCCCCAAGATCAGGGAGGCCGTGCTGAAAGCCCCCAATGCCGAGAAGCCCGAGATCGTGGAGTATGATGATTTCGAGGCGGCGGTGCGGGGCGCGGCGGCCCTGGCGGAGCCCGGCGACGTGGTGATGCTCTCCCCGGCCAGCGCCTCCTTCGACCTCTTCAAAAACTTCATGGAGCGCGGCGAGCGCTTCAAGGAGATCGTAAGAAGCCTGTAAGAAAGAACATGAGAAGGGAGGACAACAACACGATGGACGACAGAATCCCGACAGCCGATATCCGCAACACGGACGAGCTGGAATTTGCTATCTTCTGCGTCGAAAATCTTGCCGCCCGCCTGCATGTGGAGCCGGAGCGGGTCTATCGCGCTCTGTCCGGAGAAAGCGGCCTGCTGCAAGGGTATATCGTCCCTTCCTACGATACTCTGCATACACAGGGGAAAGACTACATCGTTGACGAGCTGTTGGAACTGATGGAGCAAAGGGGCGTGAGGGTATGATCGTGTATCACGCCTCAGATCGGGCGATCCCTGCCCCGGACCTGCTGCACTCCCGCAAAAACGTGGATTTCGGCCCCGGCTTTTATACGACGCCTCTTTATGCGCAAGCCGCAAAATGGAGTGAGCGCTTCAAGCGCCGCGGAGGCCGGGCGGCGATCTCTGTTTATCGCTTTGAGGAAGAAGCAGCTGATCGACTCAGGACCCTTTCCTTCCCAAGTTATTCAGAGGAATGGCTTGACTTTATCATTACCTGCCGCAGCGGGCGGGATGAAACGGACTACGATCTGGTTTCGGGCGGGATTGCCAACGACAAGGTTTTCAATACGGTGGAGCTATATCTGGACGGCCTCATCGGCAAAGATGAGGCCATCGGCAGACTGCGCTTTGAGCAGCCGAATATGCAGCTCTGTTTTCGCAGCGAGGCCGCCCTGCGTCTGCTGCGCTTTGAAAGGAGCGAGGAGCTGTGAACGCGAATCCGATCCTGCTGCAAAAAAAATATGCTCGTGTTGTCGCTTTGTTTGCGCGGCAAATGGGCCTCTCCCTTTCCGATGCCCTGACCTTTTTCTACAATTCGGAGTTGTACCCCCTGCTGCGTGAGGGTGTTTCGGACCTGCACTGCATGAGCGACGCCTATTTGGCTGAGGAATTGGAGCTGGAGTTTCAGAAAGGAGCTGCGTCATGACCACCCGTGCTATCCGGGACATCACCGACTTTATTTTCATCTCCGACGAGCCGCGGAGGGCTGACGTGATCCTGATCCCCGGCACCTCCCAGTCCGGCGTTACGGTCCGGGCGGCGGAGCTGTACCGGCAGGGCTTTGCGCCTTACGTGCTGCCCGCGGGCCGCTGGTCCGCCTCCCGGGACGCCTTTGCCCGGGACAAGATCGACGATCCCCGATACGACGGGGATTTTGAAACGGACTTCGATTACTGCGCCAACATCCTGCGGCTGAACGGCGTGCAGGAATCCGCCATTCTGCGGGAGGATCGGTCCGCCCACACCATGGAAAACGCCGCGTTCTCCGCCGCTGTGCTGAAAGAGGCGGGGATCAAGGTGAGGCGGGCGATCATCTGCTGCCAGGCCTTCCATGCCCGCCGCGCCCTGCTGACCTATGCCTGCCATTTCCCGGGCGTGGAGCTGCTGATGGCCCCGGTGGAGACCCAAGGGATTCGGCGGGAGGACTGGTATCGGAACGATGCCTCCTGGCAGCGGGTCATGAGCGAAGTGAGCAAATGCGGCAAATACTTTACCGATTACAGAGAAATACTGACAGAAACAAACGGAGTGTAAGAAAATGGAACTGAAAGAAACCATCAAGGCGCTCTCGCGGCTTTCCGCCCCCTCCGGGCGGGAGGAAGCGGCGGCGGAGCGCATTCTGGAGCTGCTGCGTCCCTATGTGGACGAAACGCGGACGGACGCCATGGGCAACGTCTTCGGTGTGAAGCGCTGCGGGAAGGAAAACGCCCCCACGCTGCTGCTGGACGCGCATATGGACGAGGTGGGCTTCGTGGTGACGGAGGCAGAGGAGGGCTTTCTCCGCTTCGCCACTGTGGGCGGGGTGGACCCCCGTATGCTGCCGGGCCGGGAGGTCACGGTGCTGGCCCCCGAGGGGCCCCTCTACGGCGTGATCGCCTGCCTGCCGCCCCATGTGCTGACGGCGGAGGAGCGGGAGAAGGCCGTCAAGGAGCTTTACATCGACGTGGGTCTGAGCCAGGAGGAGGCGGAAAAGCGCGTTCTGCCCGGCACCTACGGCGTTTTCCGGGGTGAGTGCTTCGACCTGGCCGGGGATTTCCTCTGCGGCAAGGCATTGGACGACCGCCTCTGCGTGGCCATCCTGCTGAAGGTGATGGAAAACCTCAAAGACGTGAAGCTGGGCTATGATCTCTGCTTCATGGCCAGCACCCAGGAGGAGCTGGGCTGCCGGGGCGCGACGGCGGGTGTTTTCTCCGCCGCGCCGGAATACTGCGTCGCCCTGGACGTGACCCACGCCGCCACGCCGGACGCCCCCGCCGGGGCTGAGACCTACGAGGCGGGCTGCGGCGCGGTCATCGACGTGGGGCCCAATATGAACCGCAAAATGTCCGACGCCCTCATCGCTTACTGCAAGGAAAAGAACATCCCCTATAAGATCGAGGTTGACCCGAGGAGCTCCGGCACCAACGCCTGGCCCATCCAGATCTCCCGGGAGGGAGTCTGCACCGGGCTTCTCTCCGTGCCCGTGCGCTATATGCACAGCCCCGTGGAGACGGTGAAGCTTTCTGACGCGGAGACCACCGCGGAGCTCCTGACGGGCTTTCTGAGAGACTATTTTGAAGGGGGTGTCCTCCATGCTTGAGACCTTGAAAACCCTTTGCGCCCTGCCCGGCGTCTCCGGGAACGAGGACGCGGTACGCGCTTATATCGAAAAGGAAGCGGCGCCCTATGCCGACGAGCTTGGGACCGACGCCATGGGGAACCTCATCGTCTTCAAAAAGGGCAAGGCCCGCCCCAAGGGAACGGTGCTGCTGGCCGCCCACATGGACGAGGTGGGCGTTATCATCACGGAAATCACCGACCAAGGCTATCTGAAATTCAGCTTCGTGGGCGGCATTGACCGCCGCGTGGTGCTGGGCAAGCGGGTCTTCATCGGCAAAAGCGCCGTCCCCGGGGTGATCGGCCTCAAGGCCTTCCATCTCACGGAAGGGGACGAGGCGGAGAAGATTCCCCCCTTGAAGGCGCTCTATATCGACGTCGGCGCGCAGAGCAGGGAGGAGGCGGAGCGCCTCGTTTCCCTGGGCGACTTCGGCCATTTTGACCCCACCATCGTGGAGTTTGGGGATGGCTGGCTCAAGGCTAAGGCCATCGACGACCGGGTTGGCTGTGCCGTCATGCTGACGCTGTTGAAGGAAGAGCTGCCCGTGGATACCTGGTTTGCCTTCACGGTCCAGGAGGAGCTGGGCTGCCGGGGCGCCTTCGGCGCAGCCTTCTCCGTGAAGCCGGACTACGCCCTGGTGCTGGAGGGCACCACGGCGGCGGACCTGCCCAGTCAGAAAGGCGGGGCCAAGGTCTGCATCCCCGGCAAGGGCCCCGTGATCCCCTTCATGGACGGCGGCGCGGTCTATGACCGTGGCCTCTTTGAGCGCCTGCGGGCCCTCGCCATCGAGCATGAGATACCCTGGCAGACCAAGACCTATATTTCCGGCGGCACGGACGCCCAGGCCATCCAGAAGACGGCGGGCGGCGCCCGCGTTGCGGCGGTCTCCGCCGCCGTGCGCTATATCCATTCGCCCTCCAGCGTGGCCTGCGTGAAGGACCTGCCTCATATGGTCACCCTGGCCCGCCTCTTTTTGGAGTCTTTGAGCTCTGAACTCTGAACTCTGAACTCATTTGCATATCGTCCAAGCCCCGGCGCATAGGGTGGGGCAGGAGGTGGTCTCCATGCCCAGGCCTGCCTACGCCCTGCGCCGGGCGCTGCGCCGCAGAGGGCGGCCCCGGCGTTTGCCCCGGCTGCTGCTGATCCTGCTGCTGCTCGCCGCCCTGTTCCTGCTGACGCTGGCCCGCCACTTTTATCCCGTCCTCCGGGAAATGGCCGTGACGGAGGCGGGCAACGCCGTTTCCGTGGTCATCAACAACTCCATCGCGGAGAAAATGTCCAACGGCGAGCTGCGCTATGACGATATCATCAGCCTGGAGAAAAACGCCGAAGGCCGCGTCATGGCCATCATGACGGACATGAGCAAGGTGAATCTGCTGAAATCCGAGATCACGGCTGAGATCATCCGGGACCTATCCGGCGACGTGAAGACCCGCGTGTACATCCCCCTGGGCAACGTGACGGGGCTGAATCTGCTCTCCGGCAAGGGCCCCGCCCTGCCCGTGGAGATCGTGGCCGTCACCATGGCGAACACGGAGTTTGTCAACCGCTTCTCCGCCGCGGGCATCAACCAGACCCGGCACCAGATCGTGGTGCTTGTGAACGCGGCGGTGAGCGTGCTGATCCCCGGCGGCAACGCCTACGCGGAGGTCCACGCCGAGGTCACGGTGGCGGAGACCGTCATCGTGGGCGAGGTGCCGGAGACCTATACCTACTTCGAAGGGGACGAGAAGTGGGACGAAAATCTGGAACGCTTCGATATCACTTCCTGAAAGGGAGAGCTGACAATGGACCCGAGAGAAGAGATCCGCAAGCTGACGGCGGAGCTGAACGAGCACAGCTATCGTTATTACGTGCAGGACGCACCCACCATCAGCGACTTTGAATATGACGCGAAGTACCGCCATCTGGAGGAGCTGGAGGCTGCCTACCCGGACTTTGCCCTGCCCGATTCTCCCACGAAGCGGGTAGGGGGCGAGGCCATCAGCGGCTTTGACCCGGTGGAGCACCAGGTCCCCCTGGAGAGCCTCACGGACGTGTTCTCCGAGGAGGAGCTGTTGGCCTTCCATGAGCGCATGGAGCAGAGCCTGGAAAAGCCTCTCTTCACCGTGGAGCCCAAAATCGACGGTCTTTCCATGGCCCTCATCTACGAAAACGGCGTCTTCGTCAAGGGAGCCACCCGCGGCGACGGCAAGGTGGGGGAGGACGTGACGGAGAATCTCAAAACCATTCGTACCATCCCCCTTACGATCCCGGACCCGCCGGAGCTGCTGATCGTCCGAGGCGAGGTCTATATGCCGAAAAAGGCCTTTGAGGACTTGAACGAGCGCTGTGAGCTGAACGGGGAAAAGCCCTTTGCCAATCCCCGCAACGCCGCGGCGGGCACCATGCGGCAGAAGGACCCCAAAAAGGTGTCAAGCCGTCACCTTGACATCCTTATATTCAACGTGCAGGCCGTAAGGGGCATAACCTTTACAACCCATGCCGAGTCCCTGGAGTACCTGAAAAGCAAGCGTTTCAAGGTGATTCCCTACCTCCTGGCAGGGGATCGGGAGAGCGCTCTGGCGGAGGTGCGCCGCATCGGGGAGGAGCGGGAAAACTATGACTTTGCCATCGACGGAGCGGTTGTAAAGTTAAACGACTTGTCGGACCGGGAACGCCTGGGCAGCACCGCCAAGGCCCCACGTTGGGCCGTGGCCTATAAATATCCCCCGGAGAAGAAGGAAACCGTGGTGCGGGATATCGTGGTGCAGGTGGGCCGCACGGGGGTGCTGACGCCCAAGGCCGTGCTGGACCCGGTGCGCCTCGCGGGCACCACCGTGGGCTTCGCCACTCTCCACAACCAGGACGTGATCGACGGCCTTGACCTGCGGGTGGGAGATACGGTCCTTGTGCAGAAGGCCGGTGAGATCATCCCCGAGATCCTTTCCGTCAATAAGGACAAGCGCCCGGCGGGGACCGTGCCCTATAAGCTGCCGGAGCGCTGCCCCGTCTGCGGCTCTCCCGTGGCCCGAGATGAGGACGGGGCCTTCATCCGCTGTACCGGGGCGGAATGTCCTGCCCAGCAGCTCAGGAACGTGATCCACTTTGCCTCCAAAAACGCCATGGATATCGACGGCCTGGGGGAGAGCCTGGCCCAGAGCCTTCTCAGCTCCGGCCTTATTGCCACCGTCGCCGATCTCTATTCCTTGGAGGCGGAGAAGGTGGCGGAGCTGGAGCGCATGGGCAAAAAATCCGCCGCCAACTTGATCGCCTCCATCGAAAAGTCCAAATCCGCCGGGATGGCCCGTCTGCTCTTTGCCCTGGGTATCCGCCAGGTGGGGGAGGCCGCCGGGCGGGTCCTGGCCCGCCGCTTCGGGAGCGTCGAGGCTCTGGAAAAGGCGAGCCTGGAGGAGCTGACCGCCGTGAACGACGTGGGGGAGACCACCGCCCGCTATATCCTGGACTGGTTCTCTAACCCCCAGTCTCAGCATCTTCTCTCCCGTCTGCGGGAGGCGGGCGTTTCCTTCGCCTCCAACGAAGAGCCGGTAGGGGACCGCTTTTCCGGCATGACCTTCGTGCTGACCGGCGGCCTGGACTCCATGAGCCGGGATGAGGCCAAGGCCCGCATCGAGGCCCTGGGAGGCAAGGTTTCCTCCTCCGTTTCGAAAAAAACCAGCCTGGTTGTGGCCGGGGAAAGCGCGGGCTCCAAGCTCACCAAGGCACAGGAGCTTGGCGTGCGGATCATCGACGAGGCCGCCTTCCTGGAGCTGCTGGGATAAGAGAATATAACAAGGCCGCCGCGGGAGGATGAAAGCTCCCACGGCGGCCTTGTTATGCCTTTTTTAATACGCCTCGCGCGTCTTCTTCATGCCCGGCGCGTCCATGACCTTATACTCCACCTCGCGCTCCGGGTCATAGCGCAGGTTGTTCGATACGCAGTCGTAAAGCACGTTGATCAGCTCAAACTCCGCCTTTCCCTCAAACTGCGCCACGGGGAAATCCTCCCCGAACATGTCCCTGTATTGAAACAGCAGTACCTCCAGCATAGCTCCTCCTTTTACTCGCCCAGGTTGAAAAACTCTTTTTTGAAAACCGCCAGCTCCAGCTGATAGTCCTTTGAAACGCTGTTGACGGCCTCTGTGATGATCTCGTCCAGCCGCGCCGCCGGGCAGGAGGCGTTGGCGTTGAGGATCACCGCCAGATCGGTGCAGGGCCGCTCAAAGGGGCGGGTGAGCTCGATGGGGCGGTCCACCCCCAGCAGGTCGACCTTGCCGAAGTCCCCCTCCGGCTCCCAGGCCAGCAGCTTGAGGTGGGGGACCTCGAAACCCCCGTCCCGCAGCGCCGCCTGGACCCGGCGGGCCATGTCCGCCAGATAGGCCGTGCCGTCAAAGTCGTTGCAGCAGACCTCGGCCCGGTACTGCAGATAGTATTCCGTCAGCTGGTCCATGGCATTCTGCAGGTCCGCGTCCTCGTAGTCGATCTCCGGGTGCCGCATGGAGGCCTCGCCCTCCCGCAACGCCAGGGAAAGCTCGTCAAGTCCGGCTCCCGTGGCGGCGCTGATGGCCAGCGCCCGCGCCTGGGGATAGTTTTCCCCAAGCCAGGCCAGGTCCGCCGCCAGCTCCTCCTCCGTCAGCAGGTCCCGCTTGTTCAGCACGATGAGGTCGGCCTCCATGAGCTGGGCCCGCAGGATAAAGGCCATGTCGCCGCCCTCGCCGCCGCGCAGCAACGCCACGCTCCGTGGCTCGATAAGCACGGTGAAGGGGGCAAGCTGAAACTGCCCCGGATAGTCCTTGCTCAGCCCGTGGTAAACGTGCTCCAGAGCCCCCACGCCGAAGCCGGGAATGTCCGAGAGCACCAGCTCGCAGCCTGCGTCGTAATAGCCGTTCAGCCGTTCCGTCAGCACGTCGTGGCAGAAGCAGATGCACTCGTCCGTGATCTCCGAGGCGTTCACGCCGCTGAGAGCCGCCAGCCGGTGGTCCGCCAGTGTGACGCCCTCGCCCAGATCGTTAGAGATCATGGCGGCCTTGCCGTAGTGCTTCGTATAGTATTGGGTCAGCGCCATCATGGTCGTGGTTTTGCCGGACCCGAGAAAGCCGCTGAACACCGCATATTTTTTCATTCTCCCGTCTCCTTTGCCACTTTCGCTTGAAATTCTTTCCGCAAACAGTATAATAAAGACGTTGAATATTTGCAAGAGTGATCGTATCCTTTTTTCATCACCTGCGGCAAAGGAGCGTATTTGTATGCCTTTTTCGGAACGATTCCTGCGCGCGAATGAGATATTGGAAAAGGCGGAGGCGGCGGAGCCGCTGACGCCGGAGGAGATCGGGCTGCTCTATACGCTCCCCGCCAATTCGCCGGAGGCCTTTCTGCTGCGCTGTGCGGGCCTGCGCCGAGCCATGGCGCTCTCGGACGGCAAGGCGGAGATCCACGCCCAGATCGGCGTGGACGCGGGGCCCTGCGTCAAGTCCTGTCAGTTCTGCTCCTTCGCCAAGTGCAACAACCCGGAGGGGGAGCTGAAGCTGACGCCCCTGAGCGCGATCCTGGACTATGCCCGGGCCTTTCAGGAGGCGGGGGCGAATCTTCTGCTGCTCATGTCCTCCGCGGCTTTTCCCTTTGAGCGCCTGGGGGAGATCGTCACCCGCGTGCGGGAGGCCGTGGGCCCGGAAATGCCCCTCCTGGTCAACACCCGGGACCTCAGCTATGAGGAAGCCCTTTCCCTGCGGCGGGCGGGCTTCAACGGGGCCTATCACGCCGCCCGCATGAGCGAGGGGGAGCTGACGGACATTCCCCTGGCTACCCGCGTGGAGACCCTGGAGAATCTGCGCCGGGCGGGCCTGCCCCTGTCCTTCTGCGTGGAGCCGGTTGGGGAGGAGCATACGGCCCGGGACTTTGCCGATCGGGTGGAGCTGCACCTGCGTTACGCGCCCCTCACGGGCGGCGTCGGGCGGCGCATCCCCGTCAAGGGCACGCGGGTGGAGCATACCCGCAAATTCGACCAGGCGGAGCAGGCGCGGCTCATCGCCCTTTACCGCCTGCTGGACCCGAAAACGCCCCTGGTGGGCTCCGCCAACGCGACCCTGGCGGCCAATTCCGGCGCCAATCTCTGCTGGGCGGAGTGCGGCTATAACCCCCGGGATTTCAGCGGCCGCACAGAGCTGGACGGCGTGGGCCGCTCCGTGGACTACATCGCCCGCATCTACGCCGAAACCGGCTGGGAGCTCCGCCGCGGCTATTCCTCCGGCTGGAATATGAGCGGGGGAGAAAAGACGGGAGAATAACAAAGAGGATGTAACGCGAAATCTGTTACATCCTCTTATTCTGGTCCGAGTGTAAATAACGGATTTCATTTCTATGACCATTCACAGGCCGCCGACAAGCATATTCGCATTCATTTCTCC
>CAMVOG010000078.1 GCA_947169005.1 uncultured Clostridia bacterium
CCCCCTTCGACACCCGCGAGAGCCTTACCGTCACCATGACGGACGGCGAGGTCTTCACCGTCGAGGTAACGGACGCGCAGCTTCGGCAGACCTATATTTCCGATTCCGGCGAGACCTGGGAGATCACCGTGGAGTATACCGACGAAGCGGAGATCCCGGCCACGGCGGAGCTGCGGGTCAAGGAGCTGCTGCCCGAGGACGAGGGCTATCAGGAGCACTACCTGGCCGCCGCCCGGGAGGCGGGCGTTTCCACGGAGGACGAAGCCGCGAAGGCGGCCTATGCCCGTTTCTTCGATATCGAGATCTGGGACGGGGAGACGCGGCTGGAGCCTGCCGCGCCCGTGTCCGTGTCCATCCGTCTGCTTGACATGCCGCGGGAGACCGGCGCCGTTCTCACGGTGGTCCACTTTGCGGAGGAGGGCCTGGACGTGATGGAGGCCGAGGAAGCGGAGGGAACGGCTGAGACCGAGCTGCGCTTTACGGCGGACGAATTCTCCGTTTACGGCATTCTGGGGATGAACGCGGTCGAGGAGGCGGAGGGCCGCCTTGGCAGAACGACGGCTGACAACGTGGCGATCCGCGAAAAGGCTTTCCTGCTGAGCGCGAGAGTGGCCACGATCCCCGCAAAGGGCACGCTGGTGTCCGTGCTCGGCACGGCGAACGGCATCCTGGGCGGCCTCTTCACCCATTGGTATTACATTTCGTACACCGACGAAGCGGGTACGGTCTATATCGGCTACGTGGAGCAGGGCTCGATCCGCCTGGTTGACCCGGCGGAGCTGGAGCCGGTGGAGTACGATTCCTTTACGGCCACGCTGAGCTATGAGACGGGCATGCTGCCCGAGGGGACGGCGCTGACGGTAGGCGCGGCGACGCCGGACGAGGATACCGCGGCGGCCCGGCGCGCGCTGATCGAGGCGCAGCTGACCGTGGGCAACGGGACGAAGGGCGTCCACGGCGAGGTCAGAGCCATTGAGTACTTTGATCTGAGCCTGCTGGCCGAGGGCCGGGAGGTCCAGCCCGAGGGCGAGGTCTGCGTCGGCCTGGCGCTGAAAACGCCCGTCACCCTGGGCGAGCGCGAAACGCTGCGCGTGGTCCACTTCACGGCGGAGGGCGCGGCCTCCGTGCTGCCCATGAACAAGGTGGACCTGACGAAGGATGAAAGCGGCGCCGTCACCCGCGTGAGCTTCCTTACGGACGGCTTCTCCACCTATGCCCTGGCGAGGGTGCTGGAGCGGGACTATATCGCGCGGGATGGCGCAGCCTATCACGTGACGGTGACCTACGGCGAGGACGCGGGTATTCCCGAGGACGCGGCGCTGGAGATCACGGAGTTTGAGGCGGAGTCCCAGGAATTCCTGGACGCCTGGCGGGCTGTCACCGGGGAGGATTATTATTCCGAGCCCGCCGAGACCGCTGATGAAAACGCCGATCCCGAAGCGCCTGAGGCCGAGGAGGCAGGCGGCGTGATGCAGTTTGCCCGGCCCATCCGGACGTACCCCACCGCTATGGACGTGCTGGATATCACGATCTATGACGCCGCGGGGCAGGTCGTGGAGCCGCTGGCCCCCGTGACGGTGTCCATCGTGCTGAAGTCTCTGCCCGAGGACATGGAGGCGGAGGAGCTGGAGAGCACTCTGGCTGTGCATCACCTGAAGGAAAACGAGGACGGCGCAGCGGCAGAAACGGTGCTTTCCGCTGATGACGCCCTGGGCAAGCTGACCCTGCTGGAAGACTCCCTCCTGGCGGAATTCGACGTGGACGGCTTCTCAACCTATACGATCACCCGGGGCGCTACTGATAATACGACGACCAATCTTCGGCTGCGGGAGTCTAATAGCACCAGAGCCCAGATCGCCGTTTATTATGTGGATCAAGCCGGCAACGCGATAGCAAGGCCGACGGGAATTAATGCCAATACGGATCAGACCGTAAGCTGGGACAGATACAACAGATATAAATATGACATTACAACTGATAACCTGGCCAAGTCGATTTCCGGATACTCCTATCAGGGGGCACATTCCGGGAGCTATAATGGAAGTGAAATTACCGCTGTTACATTAACAAGAACAAGACCCTTATATTCATATAATTATACTTACTCAACAGATGTCAATTCAATCTATCTCGTCTATTCCGGCCAGGCAGAAGGAATCACAGTTCACTACGGCTACATGAATGGGGACACGTTTGTCGAGTTTTCAGAAGACGAGGACGGCGACGTTCCGGCAGGGACTACGGTTCCCGGCCCCGCCCAAATCGGCGATCAGTGGGATCTTGAAAAGACCATCCCCGGCTATCGCTACGTGACCACGCGGATCAACGATCCCCAGACGGGCCGCCAGATCTCTCCGCTTCTGTCCACAGACCCGCCGTATAAAAGCGGAGTCAACAATACTTTTGAAAACGCATCAATAGAGGATGCTTATCCGTCCTATACCTCGTCTACTGCGCCTGCCTCCTTTGTTTCCAGATGGCGCTACCGGCAGCTTTCCAGCATCGACTGGAACCCGACGGGAGACCACTGGGATTATTCCGCTACAGAGCCGGTGACGGGTCTGGGCGTCACCAAGCCGGTCCTCTTTGACAACAGTGAAAAAGACATTTACGTGGTCTATGAGAAGGGCTCCATCAACGGCGGCAGCGGCGGCACGGGCGGGGGAGACAATCTGGGCGATCTCAACGCCCCGACCACGGATAAGCAGGTTGCTGAAAACGGAGACGGCACCTACGACGTAAAGCTGAGCGTTACGGCGGAAACGGACAGCGAAAGCTCCTCCACAAAGGCTAACGTGGTCATCGTTCTGGATACCTCCTGGAGTATGTATGAGAAGGACGCAGGAGGCGGCCGGTCCAGAATGGCTGTGGCCAGGGAGGCGATCGGCTCGCTGGCCGACAAGCTCTTCGCGCTCAACAATGAGGAAGCCGACACGATTCAATTGGCCTTCATCACCTTTGCCCAGCGCGTGCGCAATGAGATGGAGATGAATACCATCTATTCCGGCACCGACGCGACCGAATTCAAGAACATGGTCAACGGCCTGGACTGCGCCTCCGGCACGAACTGGGACGACGCACTGTACGCGGCGAATCATATCTACTTCAATGACAATGATCCGACCTATATCGTCTTCGTTACGGACGGCGACCCGATCTCCTGCGCGCATCCTTACGGTAAGTACGACGACTGGGATGGCGGCACATATTTTAATGGCAGAACAAACAACGAATACGCCCTGGCGGCCAAGAACCAGGCGGATCTGATTATCGGGGCAAACAAGACCCTGTATACGATCGGCGCTTTCGGAAGTGTTGCAAACCTGCAGGCCATCGGCGGGACCTATCTCGGCCAGGCAAGCAATACCGCCGCCATCAACGGCTATTTTGACGACATTATCTCCGATATCCAGGCGGCTGTGGGCTATCAGGACATTGTGATCAACGACGGCATCACCGCGCTGTCCTCCACCGGCCTGTCCGTGGGAAATATCTCCAGCCTGAGATATTACCGTTCCGGCGGCACGAATACGAACGGCACGGTGAAATACGATCCCACCGCGAACGGCGGCTGCGGCGTGAAGTGGGATGACGCCCCGGCAGCGTATATTCTTGAGATCAAGAATGAAAACGATACGATAAAGTACTACAAAAACGGTACGGCTGTCGCCCTCTCCTCGCTGACCGGCCTGACGGAGGCAGAATTCCTGGCAAAATACCCCGTTGGAAGCAGAACGGTGATCTGGGACGTCAATCTTGGCGGGACCAACCTCCTGGAAGACGGCGTGACCTACACGGTGGTGTTTACCATGTGGCCCAGCCAGGAGGCCTATGACATCATCGCCAGGCTGAATAACCATACCCTGGAATATGAGGACCTGTCACAGGCGGAGCGTGACCAGGTGTTCGAGTCCGGCGGCGTCTATTATCTGAAAACGAATACCAAAGCCACCGTGGATTACACCACGCAGCATATCGTGAACGGCCAGCCCTCGGGCGAGCCCGCCACCGGCTCCGCGCCGATCAAGGACCCGGAGGGCAAAATGGACCTGGCCAGCATTCCGGTCAAGATCGAAAAGAAGTGGACCTCCTCGCTGATCAGCGAGGGCAATAAGCCCGCCAATATCGGGCTAACCTTGTACACCATGGACGGCTCGCACGAAACCTTTAAGGAACTGATACTCAATGAGGGGAACGAATGGCAGGCAAGAAATAATTACGTTTCCTACGGTCTGATTACCCACGATACCGCCGGTAACGTGACGCTGTACGAAACCGGCCATGACTTTACCCTGAAAGAAGAACTGGATCAGGATAATGAGAAGGATTTGCTGGCGGGGCACTATTGGCAGCTGGAAATGGGCGTCTACCGCCCCATGGTGGTGGGCCGGAACGATACGACTCCCAAAACCAAGAAGACCACCGTCCTGGAAAAGCTCACGGACCCCGCGAGTATCCCAACTGCGTTCCAGAATGCCACGGCCGCCATGTACTGGCATGATACCGATGGGTCCTACATCTCAAACATGAAGAGCACCTACTCGGACTATACCGGGGACTACTATTGGCTGCCCGACCCGGATCACGGAGGGCAGTACGCGGCGTATATCGATACCGGCTCCGATATGATCCTTCTGGCGGTGAACGGCCGCCGCAGCTATCTGGACCTGACCAAGGCGGTAACGGGCGTAAGCGACCCGGTGGAATGGTTTACCTTCCGGGGCAAGGTCGTGGTCAATCGGGATGGCATGACGGATACGGAATATGAGGTCAACCGCGAGGATGTCGTCTGGGTGACGATCAGGGATGAAAACGGAGCCTACGTGGATCTGACCACGCTGCCGTACGGCTCGGAAGGAAAATTCTATTATCCCTCGGATGTGGACCAGGACTATGCCAGCTACAATAGCAGCTTCCGCTTTGTCATGACGGGCGAGGAGTTCACGCTGATGATCAAAAACGGCTGGAACGTCCGCTTCCTGAACCTGACAAACGGCACGACGATTGAATTTACGGAAACCAACCTTTCGGAATCCTTCGATTTCGTTCAGGCGGGGCTGACCTACAACCACGTGGTTTATGACCCTGTGAACAAAGAGAACATAACCATATGGAACGATCCGACGACGCCCACCGCCTACGACGCGGAGCGCATGTATATCAAAGCGACGATAGAAGAGGCGGACGTCGGCTATACGGTCAAGTATGAGAACGAACCCGAGGGCGTCCAGCAGGTCAGAATCAAGAAAACGAATGACGTCGGCAACGCGCTGCCCGGAGTTATCTTTGAGTTGTATACGGAAAGCGGCTATAACGCCACGCCGAAAAGGTCGATTGCGTCTGAGCTGACATCCGATGAAAACGGCTTTATCCAGCTCGGTACGCTTCCCGTCGGCAAGTATTACCTGGTGGAAACCTTCACGCCGGATGGGTATATCCCGCTGTTTGAGCCCGTGGAGATCACCGTGAGCACGACGGGGGTTGCCTACGTGCAGGAGGGGAACAACGCCAGCACCAACGGTACCGGCGTTGAAAAAGAGGGCGAGCTGTATACGCTGACGGTGGTCAACAAAACCGGCTACGAGCTGCCCCAGACCGGCGGCGTCGGCACCCTGCCCTACACCCTGGGCGGCCTGGCCCTGATGCTGGCCGCGGCCCTGCTGCTGCTGAGAAAAAGACGCAGAGAGCAGAGCTGAAAGAGCAAAATCTTAAAAGAGAGATAAAAGACGCCCACAGAGTCCCGCGGGACCCTGTGGGCGTCTTTTGGCGCGTTTTCAGCCCTTCCCGAGCTTGAGGGGGACGCCGACGCGAATCTCTTTGTCGATGATGCGGATGAGAATCGAGGCAACGGCGCTGCGCTGGATATTCGCCTCGGGATAGAAGGTGCCGTAATCGTCGCTGCCGTTCAGAATGCCCGCCCTGTAAAAGCAGTAAACATAATAGGCGTAGGCTATCTGATCGTCGTTTTTCTCGTCCACGTCCGGGATCGAGCCGATGGGGATCGTCTGCCTCTCCTTGCGGTATTCGTAGGGCGTCACGTCATAGAACAGGCGCACCATTTCGCCCCGCGTCACCTTCTTGGAATAATCCCGGTAGGGGAGGAGAGCGGATTTGAGCAGCCCGTTTTCGCTGAGATAGTCGTAATAGCTCATGTACCAGGGGCCGGAGCTGCTGTTTTGCAGCGTGACCTGCCCCACCGTCAGAAGCTGATGGAGGCAGGCGGCCAGCTTCAGCGCCTCGGCCATGGTGAGATTTTCGGTGGGAGCGAAGGAGGTTGCGCTCCTGCCGTTGATAAGCCCCTCGGCCGTGGCGCGGCTGACGGCTTCCTCATACCAGCTTCCCGCGGGCACGTCGGTGAAGGGATTGGTCCAGGCGGCCCGGCCCTGCTCCCAATGGGCGTAGAGGGTGTAGTCCTCCACGTTGAGGGTGGTGCCCGTGCCCACCTTGTCGCCGCCCGTCGGCGCGGTGTACCAGCCCAGGAAGCGATAGCCCTCCCGCCGCGGCAGGGGCAGCTCAGAGAGCGTGCCGCCGAAGGTGAAGGGCAGCGTGGCCGGGCTGACGGAGCCGCCGTTGGCGTCAAAGGTCATGGTGTAGTCCGCGCCCGCCCAGTGGGCGTAGAGGGTGGTCTCCGTCGTGACGGTGATGGGATCCCCGTCCTGGATCTGTATGCCGCCCTCCCTGGCGGTAAACCAGCCCACAAAGCGCTTGTGAACGTCCTCGGGAACGGGCAGACCCTCGTATTCCGGCTCCCAGCCGCCGTTGGTGGTGAACCAGCCCCAGGTGAAGCCCTCCGAGGGGACCCAGCGCTGAGAGGCGGCGCCGAGGCTGTTGTTGTAATCAAAATTGACGGTGACGGGCTCCACGGCCTTGAAGCGCTCCTCCAGGGTCCCGGCGGTCATCAGCTCATAGCGGGCGCCCGTATAGGTCTGCCCGTCGATGACCGCGTGGAACTCATAATAATAGAGCGTATGAGGCGTAAGGGCCACGCCCAGCTCGCTTTGCAGATCATACCAGGCGTGGAAGGCGGTATAGCCGGCCGGTACATTCGTTACATCGTGCCAATAATCCTTGAGGAGCAGGCCGTTTTCGTCATAGAGGGCCAGGCCGCAGCGGCTGGCCACGGAGCCCGCGGGCTTGGTGATTTTCGTCACCAGGCAGGCGTTCCGCTTGCCGACGCTGTACTTTGCCTGGTAGGCGGCCTCGTCCGTGGGGAAAATGGCGATCTCTGTCGGCTCCTCCCAGCCTGGGGAGGGGGCGGCGGGAGCGGAAGCCTGGGCCCAGACGGTGAAGGAGACGCTCTCGCTGCGCAGCGTTCCCAGGGGCGTGTCCGCCGTGACGTAGGCCGTGAAGCTGCCGGGCTGGGCGAAGGACAGGCTGTGGGTGGTGCTGCCGCCCTTGCTCGCAACGGTATAGCTTCCGCCGGAAGCGTAGTCCACCACCACCCGGTAATTGCTGCCGCCCTCCGCGCCGTAGCGGAAGGTGATGTAGTCGGCGACCTCTACGCTGTCCCGGTCCGCCCGCAGCCAAAGACCCGTGTCCTGGGCCTCGCCCGTCAGGACGGGGCTTTCCGCGGGCTCAATGGCGTGCATGGCCCCGTCGGGGATGCCGGCGGTGAAGCTGACGATGCGGGAATAATAGGGGTGCCCGTTTACCACCACAAAAAGCTGGGCCATATAATCGTCGCCGCTGATCATCTCGAAGTCCCCCTCCGCCGCCAGGTCTACGGAAAGGGGATAGCTCGCGGCGTCGACGCGGCCTGCGCCGTTGGGATCATCCGCCTCAAAGAAAAGGGCGTCCCTTCGGAACATGCTGCCGAAGACCTCGCCGGTGTCTCCGCGCCTGGGATAGATGCGCCCTTTGGACCGCCGCTCCCAGGCGGAGACGTTCAACAGATAGCAGCCGAATTTTTGGGGCGTACCTCCCGGCAGCTTGGTGACGGTGGAGCGCAGGACCTCGTTGGCGTCAGCCTTGAATTCCACACTGGGGTCCGAGAGGGTGACGCCGGGGCGGGAGAGCTTCACGTTGCCGGAGTAGACGTAGCCGCCGCCCTGCACGGCGTACCAGCGGTGATCCTCCACGGAGGTGTTGAATTTCCCCACCAGGATCAGCTCGGTCCCCGCCGGAGCGGTATAGAGCGCCGCGCAGGAGGCGTAGGGGCCGGAGCGGACCGGCGCGCTGTTCAGCGCCTTGTAGTAGGTGGGGGCGATGCCCTTGTAGGAGCTGAAGCTGGCGCTGTCGTGGGCCATGTCGTACTGCCCGCAGCCGGTGCAGAGCCCCTTGCCGTCAAAGCTGTGGACGTGGGAGACGGAGCTGTGCGTCTGAAAGGCGATCTCTCTCAGACCGGAGGCCTTGGCCTCGGCAAAGGGAAAGACGCCCGCCTGCGCGTCCTTCAGAAGATAAAGGGCGCTTTCGGGGGCCACCGCGTTTTGCAGGTGCCAGGGGATATGGAGCTTGCCGTTCCACCAATAGCCGTTCTCCTGGCCCACGGAGACCCAGGCGTTGCCGTAGGCCTTGCCGTATTTGCCCCGGGAGCATTCAAAGTGGATGTGATTGCCCGTGGCGATGCCCTTTTGCCCCTCCTTGTAGAGGGCCTCTCCCTGGCGGATCAGCGTGCCGCTGTCCATTTTGCTTTTCAGCCCGAGGGCTTTCAGATCCGCGTCCTCACAATGGGTCATGGACACGGTCATGTAGTCGCAGGTCCCGTCCGCGTACCAGACCTTGTCCGCGCTTTCAAAGATCACGGTGTTGCCGTCCCCGGCCATAATCGCGCGCACGTAGCCGGAGAAGGGGGCATAGAGCGTATCCTTGCCGCTGCCGCCGCCCGCCAGGTCGATGCACTTCGTCCCCTTGTGGGTGCTGGAATTGAAATAGGTCTGCGTGATCGTGATCGTCTCCATGCCCAGGATCGCGACCTCATAAATCTCAGCCGCCGCGGCGGGCCGGGACAGGGCGGGCAGCAGCCCCAGCAGCAGGGGGAGCGCCAAAAGCAGAGAAAGGGCTTTGGTTTTCATGAGCCATCTTCCTTTGTTCAGAATCAAAACAAACGCCCGGCGGGCCTATGTGGCCGCCGGACGCTCTGCTTACTTTTTGAAGCCGTCCTTCAAGGCGGCGGCGCGGTTGAAAACCGGGTATTCCGGCGTGGAATCCTTGCTGTCCACGCAGAAGTAGCCCTGCCGGAGGAACTGGAAGCTGTCGCCGGGCTTCGCGGCGGCGAGGCTCGCCTCGGCCTTGGCGTGGTCCAGCAGCGCCAGGGAATTGGGATTGAGGCACTG
>CAMVOG010000079.1 GCA_947169005.1 uncultured Clostridia bacterium
CCACCGGCAGGTGCGCCGCCGCCGAAACCGGGGAAGCCGCCCTGACCGCCCATATCGCCGGGCCGCTGGCCGGGGAAGCCGCCTTGACCTCCCATTCCGCCGGGCATCCCGCTGCCGAAGCTGACTCCAGCCTGGCTGCCGGAGGCCAGGGACATGCCCATGCCGGGTGCGCCCACGGCCAGGACCGTGCCGCCGGTGATGCTGATGGCGGCCTCCGCGTCCAGAGGATTGTTGTCGCCGGAGGAGGCGGAGAAGACCTCCACGGTGCCTCCGGAGATGCTCAGGCTGCCGTTGGAGTCGATGCCGTCCCCGGTGGAGGCGTCCACTAAGATCGTGCCGCCGTAGATGCTGCAGGAGAAGCTGTAGTCCGTCAGATCACTGTTGGCGGCGTTGATGCCGTCGTCGGTGGAGTGGACGGTGATGCTGCCGGAGTAGATGTTGATGGTGGCGCCCTCGATGCCCTCCACGCTCTCTTTCACGAGGATGGTGGGGCCTGCGGTGCCCTCGGCGCCGATGTTCAGCACCAGGTCGGATTTGATGGCGTCGTCCGCCGCGGAGACGGTGACGGTGCCGCTGAGAATGTTCAGCTCCTGGTCGGATTTCAGCCCGTCGTTGACGGTGGCGGTGATGTTCAGGGTGAGGTCCTTGACGGTGAGGCTGGCCTCGCCCTCCTCCTCGGTGGTGGCCCCGCCCTTCACGCCGTTCTTGCCGTAAGCGTATACATTGATGGTGCCGGTGCCGCAGAGGGTCACCTTGGAGCCGTCCTTGGTCTTGATGACGGCGTTTTCAGCGTTGGTGTTCTCAGTATAGGTCTCGTCGTTGTTGTAAGCGCTGTCGGTAAGGTTGTTCACGCTGCCTGCCGCCGCCAGGATCGTGACCTCCGTGCTCTTGTTGCAGGCGATGGGGGCCGTATCGGCGGAGGTGAGGTCCAGACCGTTCAGCACCAGGGTCACGCCCGTGGTGCCCTTCTTTACGGTGATGGAGCCGTCTGCGCAGCTTCCGGAGACCACGTAGGTCCCCTCGCCGTTGATGGTGAGGGCCGTGCCCTCGATCTTATAGCCCGTATAGGCTCCCTCGGTCACGCTGATCCCCTCGTCGGAGAAGACGAAGGCGGTGGCGTTCGCTGCATCCCATTCCTCGCCCGCGGCAGAAGCCGTCCAGACGAAGGCGGAGCCGATCATCAGCACGGCCATGAAGATGGCCAAAAGCCGCTTGCTTATGCTCGTTGTTTTCATGTTTTTGTCCTCCTTTCGGGGTGTTCCCCCTCTTGTGGCTCTCAGTATACGCGGAAAGCTGAAAAAAGACTGAAATCGGCTGAAAAAGTTTTTAAGACTTTTTTCAGCCGTAGCCTCTAATATATGGTATACTGAATCGCAGCGGCGGCAATCTGCCGACAAACCTCGCGGGAGGCATTGCATATGAACATTTTATTGGTAGAGGACGAGCTGAATCTGGCCAGGGCCGTCAAAAAGATCCTGGAGCAGCAGGGCTATTACGTGGACGCGGTCCATGACGGGCTTTCCGCCATCGACTACGCCAAGGGCATGGAGTACCAGCTCATTATATTGGACGTGATGCTGCCCAAGCTGGACGGCTTCGAGGTCCTGCGCATCCTGCGTAAGGACGGGCTGAACGTCCCCATCCTTATGCTGACGGCCCGTTCCGCCGTGGCGGACAAGGTGACGGGCCTCAACAGTGGGGCGGACGATTATCTCACCAAGCCCTTCGATACGGAGGAGCTGCTGGCCCGGGTGGGGGCGCTGACCCGCCGCCGGGGCGAGGTGATCGTGGAGGAGCTGAAATATGAGGACCTGTCTCTTTCCGTCCAGTCCGCCGTCCTTTCCTGCGGGGGCGAGTCCGTGCAGCTCAGCCACAAGGAGTTTGAGCTGTTGAAGTGCTTCCTTTATAATCCCACCATGACCCTTACCAAGGAAACGCTGATCCTGCGGGCCTGGGGGGCGGACTCCGAGGCCACAGACAATAATGTGGAGGTCTATATTTCCTTCCTGCGGAAGAAGCTGCGCTATCTCCGCTCCCGGGTCGCCATCCGCAACATCCAGAAGCTGGGCTATCGCCTGGAGGTGGAGCCATGCTGAAGGATTATCGCCGCCGCTTCGTGCTGCTGACCATGCTGCTGGTGGGCGCGGTGCTCTTTGCGGTTTTCGTGGGCCTGGGCGTCTATCTGCACCGGGAGACCGTGAACAATCTGCATATGACCATGGAGCAGGCCCTGCGCCCCTGGAACGAGCCCACGGATATTTTCCTCACCCTGCCCGAGGGGGCGCAGCCTCTGGAGGAACGCCCCGAGGCGCCCCCCGGCGAGGCGCCGCCGCCTCTGAGCCTGCAGGGGCCGGGCACAACGGAGGGGCTTTCCCTCACCAGCGTGTTCTATGACCGGGAGAGCGGGGAAATTCAATTTCTCTCTGACCGGGAGACGCCGGACGCCGAGCGGCTCAGCGAGGCGGTGAAGGCCGCCGTGGAGCGGGAGGAGAGCTTCGGAACGCTTGCGGACTACGGCCTCGTCTACCTCCGGGAAGGGATGGGCGAGGGCTGGAAGCTGGCCCTTGTGGAGCAGAGCTGGCTCGCGTTCCGTACCTGGCGCGTGGGCCTGCTGCTGGCAGGGGTGTTCCTGCTTTTGCTGGCGGTTTTCTTTGTCCTCAGCCTCTGGCTCTCCCGCCTGGCAGCCAGACCCATGGAGCAGGCCATCGAGCGGGAGCGGCAGTTCGTGGCGGACGCCTCCCACGATTTAAAGACGCCTATCACCGTGATCCTGGCCAACGACAGCATCCTGCGCGCCAATCCGGAGCTGAGCCCCGCGGAGCGCCGCCAGTGGCTGGACAGCACCGACGAGGCGGCCCACGGCATGATGAAGCTGGTGGAGGAAATGCTGACGCTTTCGGCCCTGGAATCCCCCGACGCGCCGAAGGCCGCCCTGCTGCCCACGGACCTGTCCTCCGCCGCGGAAAAGGCGGCCCTGCAGTTAGAGTCCGTGGCCTGGGAAAAGGGCGTCGCCCTGGAAACGGAGCTCGCGGAGGGCGTGACGGTCCCCGGCAGCCCGGAGCAGCTTGGCCGCATCTGCGGCGGCCTCATCGAAAACGCCATCAAATATGAGCCCGCGGGCGGCGCCGTGCGGGTCACGCTGGAGCAGGCGAAGAAGAAAGCGGTCTTTACCGTCCACAACCGGGGCAGCGTCATTTCCCCCGAGAACCAGGAGCATATCTTCGAGCGCTTCTACCGGGGGGACAAGGCCCGGGACCTGCAAAAGGGCCACGGCCTGGGCCTGCCCATCATCAAGCGCCTCACGGAGCTCCTGGGGGCGGAGCTGGAGGTCCAAAGCGGAGAAGGGGAGGGCACCGTCTTTACCGTCCGCTTCAACTGCGCGGAATAAAACGAGGCCAGGAAACGAAGCCGTTTCCTGGCCTTGCTCTGTCATGGGGGCTTTTTACGCAAACAGCGCGGGGAAATCCTCCGGCGCGGGCACGTCGAAGGGGGTGCCGCAGTAGGCGGCCACGGAGATATTCAGCTCCTTGTCCACCACGAAATAGGCGGGAAGCTGCTCCTCAATGCCCTCGTTGGGGCCGTGCTTGATGCCCAGCTCGTCGATCTTCCTGAAGAGAGCCAGCATTTCCGGCGTGGGGGCGGGCATGGCCGCGCCCTCCTTGGGGGGCTCCATGGGCCGGATGTCCAGCGTCTTGTAGAGGATCATTTCCGGGTCCAGGATCACGTCGAAGGGATAGACCAGGTCCGTCTGGGCGGCGATGCTCTCCCCGGTGCTCTGCAGGGCCACCACCAGCTCGTTCCCGCCCGCGGTGATCTTCTCGTAGGCGTCCTTATACAGCAGCATGTCGTACTGGCAGAGGGGGCAGCCGTAGTAGCGCAGGAAGACGATGGCAGTCTTTCCCTCCTTGCTCACCAGCTCGGAAAGGGTGGTCTTGCCCTTTTTCAGCGTGGTCACGGCGAAGTTTTCCAGCTTTTGTCCTTTTTCAGCCTTTGGCATAGCGATCAACTCCTTTGTGAGCATTTTACCATCACTCCTGCCGCCCTGTCAATGCCGCAGCCGCCGTGCGAGGAAATGAGAAAAACCCTGCAAAATCCCTTGTAGTTTCCCGGTATCTGTGCTATAATACCTCATTGAGCATGCACTATTCGTAGAAAGGAACGTGGGACTATGGTTAGAATGACCAACGAGCTGGGCCGCATCAGCATTGCGCCCGAGGTGTTCACGAATCTTGCCGGAGCCGCCGCGTCAAGCTGCTTCGGCGTGCGGGGCATGGCCCTGCGCTCCGTCAGCGACGGCCTTGTCCACCTGCTCAAGCGGGAGGCCATGCGCAAGGGTGTCCTGGTGACCTTTGAGCCCGATGATTCCATCGCCATCGAGCTGCATATCGTGGTGAACAACGGGGTGAACATCCCCGCCATCTGCGAGGCGATCATCAACGAGGTCAAATACAAGGTCTCGGCGGATACGGAGGTCGAGGTCCGCAGCGTAGACGTGTTTGTGGATTCGATCATGCCGGAATAAGGGCATCCCAACCCCAACTTGAAAGGACTGATCACTTCCGATGACAGAGAGGATAGACGGGCTTGCCCTGAAGAACATGTTTGTGACCGCCGCCGTGACCATCGACGGCTTTAAGGAAGAAATCAACGAGCTGAACGTATTTCCCGTTCCGGATGGGGACACGGGCAGCAACATGAGTATGACCATCGGCAACGCCATGGCGGAGCTCGGCAAGACGGAGCCGGAGTCCGTGACCAAGGCGGCGGATATCGCCGCGAGCGCCCTGCTGCGCGGGGCCCGGGGCAATTCCGGCGTGATTTTGTCCCTGCTGTTCCGCGGCTTTGCCAAGAGCGTGAAAGAAAAGCAGACCATCAACGCCAGAGAGCTGGCTGAGGCCTTCCGCGAGGGCGTCACCACCGCCTACAAGGCCGTGATGAAGCCCGCCGAGGGCACGATCCTCACGGTCTCCCGCCTGGCCTCGGACGCGGCCTGTGCCGCCGCCGAGGAGGAGACGGACGCGGAGCTGGTGCTGGAGGCCATGCTGCGGGCGGGGGAGGAGGCCCTGGCGCAGACGGTGGAGCTGAACCCCGTGCTGAAAAAGGCCGGCGTTATCGACGCGGGCGGCAAGGGCTATCTCATTATCATCGAGGCCATGCTGGCCGCCCTGCGGGGCAAAACCGTGGAGCTTCCCACTCCCGCGGCCCACGCCCAGCCCAGGGAAAAGGCCGATTTCTCCGACTTCGATACGGAGGATATCCATTTTGCCTACTGCACCGAATTCATCGTCAGCCGTGAGAATCAGAAGGACCCCCAGAAGCTGCGGGAGTTTCTGGACGGGCTGGGGGACAGCATCGTGGTCGTTGATGATGAGGAGATCATCAAGGTCCACGTACATAATAACTGCCCCGGCGTGGTGCTGACGGAGGCCTTGACCTACGGCAGCCTCGTGACGGTGAAGATCGAGAACATGCGCCTGCAGCATACGGAGGCAGTGCTGTCCCAGGCGGCGGCCCCCGCTCCCGCCGAGGAGCTCAAGCCCCTGGGCGTGGTGGCCGTGTGCGCCGGCGAGGGGCTCCAGGCCCTGTTCAGGGACCTGGGGGCCGACGGCGTCGTTTCCGGCGGGCAGACCATGAATCCCTCCACAGAGGACATTTTGCAGGAGATCGAGCGCACCCCCGCCGAGACGGTGCTGGTGCTGCCCAACAACAAGAACATCATTCTGGCGGCGGAGCAGTGCGTGGGCATGACGGAGAAAAAGGTCCTCGTCGTCCCCAGCGCCAACGTGCCCCAGGGCGTTTCCGCCATGCTGGCCTTTGACCCGGCGGGGGAGCCCGAGGAGGTGGCGGAGGCCATGCGGGAGGCGCTGCCGACGGTGCATACCGTTTCCCTGACCTACGCGGCCCGGGACTCTGTCTTTGACGGGACGGAGATCAAGGAGGGCGACTACCTGGCCATGCTGGAAAACCGCCTCCTTACCACGGGCGCGCGGCTTGAGGAGGTGCTGGACACCGTCATCAGCGGCCTCGGGGCCTTCGAGCCCGAGCTCATCAGTGTCTATTACGGCGAGGACGTGACGGAGGCGGACGCCCAGGCGGTGGCTGACCGCATTGCGGAGCAGCTGCCCGATGCGGAGATCACCGTTGTAAACGGCGGGCAGCCGGTCTATTACTACCTGCTGTCGGCGGAATAAAGCAAACGGGGCGGGGCGGAAGCCGCCGCCCCTTTCCCTTCGGGCCGCCGTCGGCATCGGCTGCCCGCGGAATAAGAACAGGTGTAGAAAATGGAAGAAAAAGCGTTTCCCTGGAGTGGGTATGAGATCATCGACACCCATACCCACGTTTTCCCCTCAAAGGTGTCGGCCAAGGCCGCCCACAACATCGGCCGGTTTTACGATCTGCCCTCCCGCCATGACGGTAGCTGCGAGGCCCTGCTGGAAAACGGCAAGGCCCTGGGCGTATCCCGCTTCGTCATCTGCTCTGTGGCGACGACGCCTCACCAGGTGCGGGATATCAACGATTTCATCGCCGCTCAGCAGCGGGAGCATCCGGAGTTCATCGGCTTCGGCGCCCTGCACCCCATGCTGCCGGAGGTGGGCGCGGAGGCGGACCGCATCGTTTCCCTGGGCCTGCGCGGCCTGAAGCTGCACCCCGATTTCCAGCGCTTCGATATCGACTGCCCCGAGGCCTATGAGATCTACGAGGCCATCCGGGGCCGCCTGCCCCTGCTGGTCCACGTGGGGGATGATCGCTATGACTATTCCCGCCCGGCGAAGCTGGCCCGGGTGGCGAAGGATTTCCCGGACCTGGAGATCATCGCCGCGCACTTGGGTGGCTTCCGCAAGTGGGACGAGGCCTGGGAATATCTCAAGGGCCTGCACATAAAATATGACGTAAGCAGCACCATGCCCGTGGCCAGCATCGGCCGCACGAGGAAGCAGCTCTATTATCTCGGCGTGGAAAACTGTTTTTTCGGCACGGATTATCCCCTCTGGAACTATCGGGAGGCGCTGGAGCGCTTCATGAGCCTGGAGCTGCCCGAGGAGGACATGGTCCGGGTCTTCTCCGGCAATTTCAAGGAATTCCTGCATCTCAGGTAGAAAGGATAGCCTATGGCGGAACAGAAAAAGCAGAGCTTCGTACAGGGGGCGGCCGTGCTGGCGGCGGCGGTGCTGATCGTGAAGATCATCGGCGCCATTTACAAGATCCCCCTGGGCAATATCCTGGGCGACGAGGGCATGGCCCATTTTGGCGTCGCCTATAATATTTATACCCTGTTGCTGACGGTTTCCACCGCCGGCCTGCCCGTGGCCCTCTCCCGCCTGATCTCGGAGGCGGACGCTCTGGGCCGCGTGAACCAGGTCAAGCGCATCTTCAACGTGGGGCGCATGGCCTTTCTGGTCTTCGGCCTGGTGTGGACCCTTTTTATGATGCTCGGCTTCCGGCCCCTTTCCGTGTGGATGGACGATCCCGAGGCGGCCATCAGCATCCTGGTCCTGGGCCCTGCGGTCTTCCTGGTTTGCCTCATGTCCGCCTATCGGGGCTATACCCAGGGCCTTTCGGATATGACGCCCACCTCCGTGTCCCAGGTCATCGAGGTGCTGTGCAAGCTGGTCTTCGGCCTGGCGCTGGCCTGGCTCTTCGTGCGCCAGGGGCTGGGGCTTCCTATCGCCTCCGCCGGGGCCATCCTGGGCGTGACAATCGGCTCTCTGCTGGCGCTGGTGTATATCGTCGTTTACAAGCGGCGGCATGAGCGCTACACCGGCGTCGCCGCCACGGACGTGCCCGATAGCCGGGGCCGCATCCTCAAGCGGCTGCTGCGCATCGGCATTCCCGTTACCATCGGCTCTGCCGTGCTGAACATCATCGCCCTCATTGATACGAAGCTGATCCTCAACCGGCTGCAATTCGGCGCGGGCTTCTCCTTTATGGATTCCAAGCTCATGTACGGGGCATTCTTTAAGGTGCAGACCCTTTTCAATATGCCCTCCGCCTTTGTGGTGCCCCTCTCCGTCAGCGTGATCCCGGCGGTCTCCGCCTATATCGCCCATAAGAACTACAAGAGCGCCTCCACCGTCACGGCGGCGGCCATCAAGATCTGTGTGCTCATGGGTCTGCCCATGGCGGCGGGTATGTCTGTGCTGGCCCATCCCATCGTGGCCGTGCTCTATCCCGGCACGCATCCGGAGGGACCGGCCTCCCTGGCGATTTTGGGTGTGGCCTCCTTCTTCGTCTGCCTCACGATGATGACGAACTCCATCCTCCAGGCCTACGGGCATGAGCTGGTCCCCGTGGTGACCATGCCCATCGGCGGAGTCGTGAAGATCATCTTGAACTGGGTGCTGATCAGCGACCCGGCCATCGGCGTGCGCGGCGCGGCCTGGAGCAGCATCGTCTGCTATCTGCTGATCTGCGCCATCAACATCGCCTTCATCTGCATGCGTGTTCCGGAGCGGCCGAGAATGCTGCGTATCTTCGTCAAGCCCGTTATCGCCGTGCTCATCATGAGCGCCGCCGCCTGGCTCAGCTTCCGGGGCCTGTCCGCCCTGCTGGGGATGGTGGGCCTGGACATGATGGGCCGTCTGGGTCAGCTCATTGCCCTGGCGGGGGCCATCGTCGTGGCTGTGATCGTCTATTTCCTGGCCATTCTGTTGTTGAAAGCGATCAGCAGGGAGGAGCTGGAGCTGGTTCCCAAGGGGGATAAGCTGGCAAAACTGCTGAAAATTCGCTGATTTCCCGTTTTTTTGTGAAAAAGACCTTGCGGAAAAGGAAATAATATGATAAATTATTCTCCGCAAACGCGAGTTTTATGGTCTGAGGGCCGTAAAGAATATTTCCTATTTACAGTATTGGAGGACGAAAGAAAATGAATAAGACTGAACTGATCAACGCGGTCGCCGCTAAGACGGGCCTTTCCAAGAAGAATGCCGACCAGGCTGTCGCCGCTGTGCTGGACGCCATCACCGCTTCTCTGAAGGACGGCGAGAAGGTTTCTCTCGTGGGCTTCGGCACCTTCGATGTGAAGGAGAGAGCTGAGCGCGTGGGCCACAACCCCCGCACCAAGACCGAGATCACCATCCCTGCTTCCCGCATCCCCCAGTTTAAGGCCGGCAAGGCTCTGAAGGACGCCGTCGCGAAGTAAGTATTGTATATGATAAAATGCCATCCGGGGTCTGAACCGAACCAGTAAAAACGGACAATAGACAA
>CAMVOG010000080.1 GCA_947169005.1 uncultured Clostridia bacterium
CGACTACTATTACGTGCCCTCCGCCTATCTTGGCCGGGAAAAGCTCTTCGAGGCCCGGCCCCTGGAGCGCTACGCCGCCTGCCGGGAAAAGCTCCGCGCCGCCCTGGACCGGGCCCTGGCGCAGCGGGAGGACTGAGGCGGTCAACGCGCGGGCCTGCCCGCGGCAGAAGCTGCTTTCAGCCCAGCCGGGCCCCGGCTAAGTAGTCGCAGGCCACGTCCCGGAGATGCACAGGCTCCAGCCCCTCCCGGGTGAGGAGGGCGGCGGCCGCCGCGGCCTCCGCCCGGCTCTCAAAGAGGTCCTCCACCTGCGCAGCCGGGGTCCCGTCCACCCGGCAGCGCAGCCCGTAGGCTGTGTGGGGCGGGCAGTCCCAGGCGGATATGGGGCCCTCGATCACCTCATAAACGATTTGCAAGTTTCATCCTTCCTTTCTCCGTTATTGTACTATTCCCGGGACGGGGGGACAAGCAAAAGCGTTCGCCTTCTTTCGACGGAATTCGACAAATGAGGAAATTTTTCCCAGCTCTTGTCAAAGCCGTCGGGATGGGTTATACTATAACCATATAGGTAAAGTATATATTGAGAGGGAGGCGACAGGCTGTGCGCATTTCCACGAAGGGGCGCTACGCCCTGCGGATGATGGTGGACCTGGCGGAGCACGTGAACTGCGGCTATATTTCCTTGAAGGATATCGCCCAGCGGCAGGGCATCTCCAAGAAGTACCTGGAGCAGATCATCCCCATTCTGAACCGTTCCGATATTTTGAAGACCACCCGGGGGGCCCAGGGGGGCTACATGCTGGCCAAGGAGCCGGAAAAATATACGGTGGGGGACATTCTGCGGCTGACGGAGGGGAGCCTGGCCCCCGTGGCCTGCGTGGACGAGAATCCCAGCCCCTGTGACCGCATGGAGGGCTGCGCGACCCTGCCCATCTGGCAGGGGCTCAACCGGGTCATCAATGAGTATCTGGACGGCATCACCCTCCAGGACATTCTGGACCGCCAGGGCGCGGTCAACGGGGATTATGTGATTTGAACAGTGCATAGTGCATAGTGCTTAGTGGGCGGGGGAGCATCCCCGCCCATATTTTTTTTCAAAAAACCCTTGACAGCATTGCGTCCCTGTGGTATATTGCTTTCACAACCTACTAAACCTGTAGGAATTATAGGAAAGATAAGTTTTCCACCGGGAGGGAGCCCTATGCCCCATTATTTTGAAGCGCTCGTGAGAGCCAATTTCCGATTCGGCCGAATGTGACGGCAGCCTGCGTACACGTTGCAAGCCCATACTATTCTAATAAATCGGAAAGAGGTAAATAAAATGAGCAACTATAAATTCGAGACCCTGCAGCTTCACGTGGGACAGGAGCAGCCCGATCCCGCCACCGATTCCCGCGCCGTTCCCATCTATCAGACCACCTCCTACGTCTTCCATAATTCCGCCCACGCGGCGGCCCGCTTCGGTCTCACCGACGCCGGGAACATCTACGGCAGACTCACCAACTCCACCCAGGACGTGCTGGAAAAGCGCGTGGCGGCCCTGGAGGGCGGCGTGGCCGGTCTGGCTCTGGCCTCCGGCGCGGCGGCCATCACCTACACCATTCAGGCACTGGCTCAGAAGGGGGAGCATATCGTCGCCCAGAAGACCATCTACGGCGGCAGCTATAACCTCCTGGCCCACACCCTGCCCCTCTACGGCATCGAGACCACCTTCGTGGACGCCCACGACCTGGCGGAGCTGGAGGGAGCCATTCAGCCCAACACCAAGGCCGTCTATCTGGAGACCCTGGGCAACCCCAATTCCGACATTCCGGATATTGACGCCATTGCGGCCATCGCCCACAAGCACGGCCTGCCCCTGGTGATCGACAACACCTTCGGCACCCCCTATCTGATCCGGCCCATCGAGCACGGGGCGGATATCGTGGTCCACTCGGCCACCAAGTTCCTGGGAGGCCACGGCACCACCCTGGGCGGCGTCATCGTGGACTCCGGCAAGTTCGACTGGAAGGCCAGCGGCAAGTATGCCCCCATCGCGGCCCCCAACCCCAGCTATCACGGCGTTTCCTTCGTGGACGCGGCGGGCCCCGCGGCCTTCGTCACCTATATCCGCGCCATCCTCCTGCGGGACCAAGGCGCCTGCATCAGCCCCTTCAACGCCTTCCTGCTGCTCCAGGGGGTGGAGACCCTCTCCCTGCGGCTGGACCGCCACGCCGAGAACACGAAAAAGGTCGTGGAATACCTGGCAAAGCATCCCCTGGTGGAAAAGGTGAATCACCCCTCCCTGCCCGAGCACCCGGACCACGCCCTGTATGAGAAGTATTTCCCCCACGGCGGTGCTTCCATCTTTACCTTTAATATCAAGGGCGGCCGGGCGGAGGCACACAGATTCATCGACAGCCTGGAGATCTTCTCCCTGCTGGCCAATGTGGCGGACGTGAAGAGCCTGGTAATCCATCCGGCCACCACCACCCATTCCCAGCTTTCCGACGCGGAGCTGGCGGACCAGGGCATTGGGCAGAATACCATCCGCCTGTCCATCGGCACCGAGCATATCGACGACATCATCGCGGACCTGGAGAAGGGCTTCGCCGCCCTCCGATAAAGCGGCCCTCCCCGCCGGAGCGCGTTCGCTCTCTCCCGTTTCCATCCTTCCCGACCGATACCCGCAGCTGAATGGCTGCGGGTATCGGCGTATGCGGGCGCTTGACAAGAACGATTTGCCGCGGTACACTTTATTTGTCAGAAAAAGGAGTTGACGCTATGCCAAGGGAGCTCAGCCGCCTGCAGCTCATTGAGCGCAGCATCACAAAAAAATACCGCAAGGAGCTGTGGAGCCCCTTCATCACCGCCATCCGGCAGTATGAGCTGCTGTCCCCGGGGGACCGGGTGGCCGTCTGCATCTCCGGCGGGAAGGACTCCATGCTGATGGCGAAGCTCTTTCAGATGCTCCAAAGGGTCAGCGACTTCCCCTTTGAGCTGGTCTTCCTGTCCATGGACCCGGGCTATAACGAGGAAAACCGCCGCAAGGTGGCGGAAAACGCCGCCCTGCTGGGCATCCCACTCACGGTTTTTGAGACGGATATCTTCTCCGTCACGGCCTCGGCGGGGGGCTCTCCCTGCTATCTCTGCGCCCGGATGCGCCGGGGCCACCTCTACAGCAAGGCCCGGGAGCTGGGCTGCAACAAGATCGCCCTGGGCCACCATTTCAACGACGTGATCGAAACCACGCTCATGTCCCTGCTCTACGGCTCCCAGCTCCAGGGCATGATCCCCAAGCTGAAAAGCAAAAATTTCCCCGGCATGGAGCTGATCCGCCCCCTTTACCGGGTGCGGGAGGCGGATATCCTGGCCTGGAAGCGCTATAACGGCCTGGAATTCATCCAATGCGCCTGCCGCTTCACGGAAAACTGCGATTCCTGCGCCGAGGACGAGGACGGCGGCTCCAAGCGGCTGGCGGTGAAGAAGCTGATCGCCCGGCTCAAGGCGGAGGACCCGGTAGTTGACATAAGCATATTCAACGCCGTACACAACGTCTTTCTGGATACCTTTCCCGGCTATAAGTCCGATGGAGCGGAGCACAGCTTTCTGGAGCGCTACGGCGAAACGCGAAAGGATACGACAGAGCGGGAGGAGCCCGCGGTTATGGAGGATTAAAGGATGCAGACAGAGAAAAAGAGAGGCAGCGGCGTGCTGCGGCTGATCGTGGGGCTGGCGATGCTGGCCTTTGTGGCGGTGGCGGTCCTGTTCGTGATCCAGAGCCTGCCCACCATTCGGGATATGCTGGATCCCGCCGAGGAGCCCGCCCCGACCATTTCGGTCCCGGCGGAGCCTGAGCCTGAGCCCGTGCCCGTGCCTGAGCCGGAGCCCGCACCTGAGCCGGAGCCCACGCCCGAGCCCGTGCCGGAACCTGCGCCCGAGCCGGAGCCCGCGCCCGCGCCGGTCTGGTCGGAGAAGGTCACGGAGAAGCTGAACGCCATGACGCTTTATGAAAAGGTCTGCCGGCGTGGGCCCCGTTACCCTGGCGGGCGACACCACCCGCCAGTCCCTGGAGCGCCTGCCCGTGGGCGGCATCGTGTATAACACGGCGAATCTGACGGATGAAGAGCAGGCCGTGAACCTGCTGGACAACGTGCAGCGCATGACGAAGCTGCCCCTGCTGCTGACGCTGGATGAGGAGGGCGGCCGGGTGAGCCGTCTGCGGGGCCTGGGGGTGAATACGCTCAACGCCATGCTGAGCTATAAGGACCAGGGGACCGAGCGGGCCCGCGCCAATGGGAAGAGCATCGCGGAGAGCATCCGCGCTTTCGGCTTCAATATGGACCTGGCTCCCGTGGCGGATATCTGGTCCAACCCGGACAACACCGTGATCGGGGACCGGGCCTACAGCGACGACTTCGCCCAGGGGGCGGAACTGGTGGCCGCCGCCGTGGAGGGCTTCCACGCGGGCGGCGTCGCCTGCGTTCTGAAGCACTTCCCCGGCCACGGGGACACCCTGGCCGACAGCCACAACGGGGCCGCCGCCGTCACCAAGACCCTGGACGAGCTGCGCGAGGCCGAGCTGCTGCCCTTCAAGGCGGGCATCGAGGCCGGGGCCGACGCCGTGATGATCGGGCATCTGACGGTCCCTGCCGTCAGCGGCGCGCCAGCCCTTTTCTCCTATGAGCTGGTGACGGGCCTCCTGCGGGAGGAGCTGGGCTTTCAGGGCGTCGTGATGACGGACGCGCTGGAAATGAAGGCTGTGTCGGACTATTACTCCGTCCGCGAGGCGGCGGTGAAGGCCGTCCAGGCGGGCTGCGATATCCTCCTGGGCCCCGGCGACCCGGATTCCGCCGCCGCCGCTCTGGTCCAGGCCGTGGAGATCGGCCAGATGAGCGAGGAGCGCATCAACGAAAGCGTCCTGCGCATCCTCACTCTCAAGGAGCGCTGGGGTATTTTGTAATGCGCGAAAAAAATATATCCTTTTATAGAGACCATAAAGAAAGGATGTTTGCAATGGAAAACAATCACGATGAAACAACAAGGGAGCTGGGCGCTGACCAGGAACAAGTGGACGACAGCCAGAGAATTGAGACGCCCATGGAGCCCATGGATCGGGACGATATTATCGAAACACTTCAATTGCTTAAGCATCTGCGGGATCAGGAAGTGATCACCGAAGAGGAATTTGTTGAAAAGAAAAAGGAACTGCTCGCCAGGATTTGATTCATCATACCCGGATGCAGTGAAGGAGCGTCGGGGTGTAAGAGACTAAACCAACGGGCAATGCTTGCGAATCGAACAGGAAGGCGTTATAATGCATACGCCGCCGACTCTTTCCGGCAGGAAGGAGGTGCTGGCAGTGGAATCATTAACCGCTTTTCTGGTTTCCCTCGCGGCAAGTGTAGTTGCGTACTACATTTGCAAATGGCTGGACGGGAGATAAGGGCGGCACAGCCTGCGGTTTGGTCAGCCGTACGTAAATGACAAGAATGCCCCCGGAAGGTAGCGCTTCCGGGGGCATTCGTTGTCTGTGGTGGCAGTGGAGTCACCGCATTAACCGCTGCACATAGTATAGCAGGTTTTTGGGAAAAAGCAAGAGCGAATTGTGGGGAAAGGAAAACCCTGCGGGAATATGCAGCTAAAAACTAGAAACTAAATTCTCAAATCTATTATTTCCCTCTTGACTCTCCCCCTGGGGGATAAGCTACAATGAAGCTGACCCAAGGAAAGGAGGCGGCCTTATGAAGATCAAGGAAGCCGCGAGAGCCACGGGGCTGACGGAGAAGACCATCCGCTATTACGAAAGCCGGGGGCTGGTGGTCCCCGCCGCACGGGAGCTGAACGGACGCAGCTTTCGGGACTACTCGGAGGCGGACGTGGAGGCGCTGCGCACGGTGGCGACCCTGCGCCGAGCCCGCTTCTCCGTGGAGCAGATCGCCCGCATGCGGGAGGAGCCCTCCTGCATCCCGGACGTGGTGCGCGGCTACGCCAAAAATGTGGAGGAGGCCCACGCCGTTCTGGGGCGGCTGCTGGAGCTGCTGGAGCGGGAGGATTTGACGGACGCCGCGGACGCGGAGGAGCTGGCGGCCCGGCTGCGCCCCGCCACGGAGACCATTCCCCTGCCGAAGCAGGACCTGCGCTTTCACTTCCGCCTGCTGGACGAGCGGGACGCACAGACCCGCCGCCGGGTGCGGGAGCTGCCGGACGGCCTGCGCTTCGGCTGGATGACCCTGTACAGCGGCAAGGACCGGGCCCGCTTTGAGGATATGCAGGTCTCCCTGCGGCTGGCGGGCATCCCCTTCCGCACCCGGACTTATACGGCCACGGAGCGCCTGTCCGCCCAGGGCTTGGCGAACATGGGCAGCTCCATGGCGAATTTCCGCGGGCCGACTGTGACGAATTTCGGCCTGCAGGCGAAGCTCCTGTCCGACGAAAGACTGGACAGCTATGGCATCGAGATCCGCAAGCGGGACGCTGCCCGGGCCCGGGAGGCCCTGCGGAGCCTGCACTGAACGCAAAAAGCCGCCCACCCGGGCGGCTTTTTTTGTGGGCATCGTTATGAAATTTGCACAAAAGAATTGCATTTGCAGAGCGGAGATAGTATAATAATGCTGAAAAAACAAAGGAGGGGAAACCGATGGCACATCTGACGGAAAAGGAAAACTTTTTGCGGGTGCTGGACGGGGAGATGCCCGAATTTCTCCCCCAGTATGATTTCTTCCGCTGGCACGCGGGGCTGCCCATGTTCGGGGAGCCGGGGCCGGACGGCGCGGTGCGGGATGATTTCGGCGTGGCCTACACCACCTCCAAGGAGTCCATGGGCGGCTTCATGCCCGTCCCCGGCAGCATTTTCCTGGATGATATCACCAGATGGCGGGACGTGGTGAAGCGCCCGGACGAGTCGGACCGGGACTGGGAGAAGCTGGCCCGGGAGGCGCTGAAAAACAAGGACCCGGAGCATGACCCCATCGTGGCCTTCAACGGGGGCTATTTCATGACGCTGATGAACATGATGGGCTTTGTGGACGGGCTCTGCGCCATGATCGAGGAGCCGGAGGAGGTCTATGCCCTCTTCGACTATCTCAGCGGCTATTACCTGGACCATGAAAAGGTCCTGCTGGAGTATTTTCACCCGGACGCCTACTGCCTCTCGGACGATACGGCGGCCATGCAGGCCCCCTTCATCAGCGCGGAGACCTACCGGGAGCTGGTGAAGCCCTTCCACCAAAGGGAGGCGGAGCTGGCCCTCAACGCCGGAGTGCGGGTCGTGATGCACGACTGCGGCAAGTGCGAGTGCTTCATCGACGACTGGATCGACATGGGCGTTACGGGCTGGAACCCGGCCCAGGTGACGAACGATCTTGTGGGCATCAAGAAGAAGTACGGGCGGAAGCTCGTGATCTGCGGAGGCTGGGACAACCAGGGCCCCATCTCCTTCCCCGATACGCCCGATGAGGAGCTGCGCCGGGCGCTGATGGACTACATTGACCGCTTTGCCCCGGACGGCGGCTTCGCCTACATGGCCAGCGTCGTGGGCAGCGCTGGGGACGAGCCCTTTGACCGCAAGATGAAGCTGATCGACCAGGTCTACCGGGAATACGGGCGGGACTGGTACAAAAATCACGGCTGAAAAAGCCGCGGAGACAGGGATGGAACGGAACAGAAGAAAGCTGAAAATCGCTTTATTACAGCTTTTGCCCGAGAGCGGCCTGCAGGGGCAGCTCGACAAGGGGCGGGCCGCCTGCGTCCGGGCGAAGGAGTTGGGGGCGGATATCGCCCTTTTTCCGGAAATGTGGAGCGACGGGTATTTTTTGCCCCAGGACAGCGGGGAGCTGGAGGCTCTGGCCATAGAGAGCGGGGGCGATTTCGTCCGCGCCTTCGCCCGGCTGGCCGGGGAGCTGCAAATGGCCATCGGCGTCACCTTCCTGGAAAAACACGTGCCGAGGCCCCGCAACTCCATGATCCTCTTTGATCGGAACGGCGCGGAGCGGCTGCACTATGCCAAGGTGCATACCTGCGGCTTTGACGCGGAAAGGGTCCTCTCCCCCGGCGACGGCTTCTCTGTGACGGAGCTGGACCTCGGCTGGGACCGGATCAGGGTGGGCGCGATGATCTGCTTTGACCGGGAGTTCCCGGAGAGCGCGCGGGTCCTGATGCGCGAGGGCGCGGAGCTTATCCTGGCCCCCAACGCCTGCCCCATGGAGCTCAACCGCCTCGCCGCCCTGCGGACGAGGGCCTATGAGAATATGCTGGCTGTTGCCACCTGCAATTATCCCGCCGGTCAGCCGGACTGCAACGGGCGCTCCACGGTCTTCGACGGGGTCGCCTGGCTGGAGGACGAGCCGGGGGTGCGGGATATGTGCGTTTTTGAAGCGCCGGAGGCGGAAGGCGTTTATCTTGCCCAGGTGGACATGGAGCAGCTGCGGGCCTATCGCCAAAAGGAAGTAATGGGCGACAGGTACCGCCGCCCGGAGACATACGGGCTGCTGATCGACTAAAGGAAAACCGGCGTAAATACTTGCAATTTGCCTTCTTTTGTGTTATGCTTCCGTCTCAGAACACAAAAGGAGGCATTGCCATGGAAAAATTCGTTCCCTATGAGAAGCTCTCCAAGAAAAAGCGCAGGGAGCTGGACGCGGCGCGGCGCGGAAGCTGGGGCGGGCTCAACCCCGTGACACGCAAGCCGCAGAATTCAAAAGCGTATAAGAGGAAAAAGACGTGGAAGTGGGATCGGGACGATCCGGCTCCGCGTCTTTTTTGCGCTGGGGAACGAAAAACGGCCTCCGGGGAAACCCGGAGGCCGGAATCGTTATGCTTGCGGCTTACATGTAGCCGGTCTTCTCGTACTGGAGGGGAGCGCGCTGGATCTCCTCCTTCTTGATGCCGAAGTGCTCGCAGTTGTAATCGTCGATGGCGGCCATGATGGTGTCATACACGCCGTCGTAGATGCTGCCGGGGCCGCCCTGGGCGATGCAGGGGATATAGGCCTTGGGGGTGCAGGCGTCCAGCATCTTGTAGACCTTGGCGTAGATGTCCTCCTTGGTCCAGCCCTCGTAGTCGAAGTCCGCGCCGTCGAAGCCGCCCATGAAGCCGATCTTGCCGCAGTACTTGCGGGTCAGCTCAGGCAGATCGTTGGAGCTCATGCAGCCCTGCCACACGTCGATGCCCATTTCGATCATG
>CAMVOG010000081.1 GCA_947169005.1 uncultured Clostridia bacterium
TTCCGCGAGGATGGATCCCATGATGAACGCTCCGAATGCGGCAGAGAAACCGGTTACGGGTATCTCCGAAGGCGGCAAAGACCGCCTCCGTCAGCGCCTCGTCCCCTTGGTACAGGTCCGCCGCGGCCCCCTCGTTGCCCAGGTTGCAGCGCCCGTTCCCGGTGAGCAGCAGCTTTTTGCCCACCCGGTCCAGCCGTTCCAGCACCGTCACGGAGGCCCCGCGCCGGGCCGCCTCCACGGCAGCCGCGAGCCCCGAGGCTCCGCCCCCCACGATGGCGATCGAACAGTCCATTCCCGTTCCTCCTCAGATCCTTTTGGCTTATTTTATACCTCTTCGGCCCCCGCGTCAATGCGCCGTCCCTGCCCGCGCCTGCCCGCGGAAAGAGCTTTGGCGAAATATCGAAAAAAACTCTTGCGCTTTTCCTTTGGGACAGGTATAATAGTGAACACATTTATGAAACCGCGCGAAAAAAACATAAACGGAGGGTAACAATTTTGGATAGCAGCAGTCTTCCTATGATAATTATGTTCGTGGTCCTGATCGCGGTGTTTTACTTCTTCCTGATCCGGCCTGAGAACAAAAAGAAGAAAGAGCTTCAGAATATGCGCAACAGCCTGGAGGTGGGCACGGAGATCACCACCATCGGCGGCATCGTGGGCAAGATCGTCAGCATCAAGGACGATCTCATCACCTTTGAGACCGGTGAGGACCGCGTCCGCATGCAGGTCGCCCGCTGGGCCATTTCCACCATCGGCAAGGACACCCAGCCCAACAAAAGATAAGGTGCCCTTTTCCGCGCCTCGCTTTCGAGCGGGGCGCGTCTTTTTATGCCCTTTTCCAGTCGATCTCCCGTGCCGCGTCGAAAAAGCGCCGGGCAACGGAGCTGACCCGCTCCGGGAAAAAGACCAGCCGCACGGGAAGCCTGTCCGGCAGGGGCAGGTAGCCGTAGGACCCGTTGGAAACGACGGAGTCCCAGTCCGTAAAGAGCATGACCCCCGCCCCGCGGGAGACCTCAAAGAGAGCCCGGACGATCTGCCCCTTGTCGCTGATCCGCGGCTCCACGCCCCGGGCGGCGCATACGGCCTGGATCACCGCGCCGAAGCGCTTTTCGATATCCCGGTCATAGAGCAAAAAGCCCGCCGCCGCCAGCGTCCCGAAATCCGGCTCCGCCGGGAAGTGGGCGGGGGAGTAGAGAATGCCCGTCCCCGTCTCCGTCAGCGTCATGGAACTGAGGCCGGGGATGGAGGGCGTGTAAAAATCGTGGGAGATGATGGCGTCCAGCTCCCCGTTCTGAAGCTGCTGCAGCATCTCCGAGAGCTTGGAGGGGGCCAGCGTAAGGCGGCAGCCGGGGTTGGCCGCGGCGAAGCAGGTCTCCAGCCGCCCGGCGAAGAAGCCGGGATTCCAGGTTTCGGGACAGCCCAGGCGCACGGTCCTGCTGCCCATCGCCTTCAGCTCCTCCAGCCTTTCCAGCAGCAGCCGCTGCTCCTCCTGCAGCTTGCGGGTGAAATCCAGCAGCAGCTCGCCCGCCGCCGTCAGGCTCATGCTGCCCGCGGCCTGGGTAAAAAGGGGGGCTCCCAGCTCCTCCTCCAGCTTGGAAACGCTCTTGCTGATGGCCGGCTGAGAAACGTATAGACGGTTGGCCGCCTTGGAAAAGCTCATGGTCTCGCAGACGGCGGCAAAGCAGTTGAGCTGGTTGATGGTCATGCTTACACCTCATTACGAAATGGTTATAAACATTTTACCATAATGATATTTGCCCCGCAAGAGGAAAACGAGTAAAATAAAATCAATAACAGGAAAGGGTGAGGTCTGCCATGATCAACACCAAGCATCGGATCGAATTTGATCCCCAAAAATGCGTAGGCTGTCAGATGTGCTACAAGTCCTGCTTCGTGGACGTGATCCGCTGGGACGCGGAGGCGAAAAAGCCCGTCTTCCGCTATGTGGAGGACTGCGAGCACTGCTTCTATTGCCAGAGCGTATGTAAGAAAGAGGCCATCCAGGTGATCCCGGATTATTCCAGCGAGCATCTGCTGCAGCACTTTGACGCGTACAGGTGAGGTGAACGAGATGAGTGAATGGAATAAGCAGAGCTGCGACGTGCTGATCGTCGGCGGCGGTATCGGCGGCCTGGCCTGCGCCGCCTCCATCAAGGAGCGCAATCCCGAGGCTGACGTCCTGGTAGTTGAAAAGAACTTTGCCGGTTACGCGGGCAAGGCCAACCGCGGCGGCGGCGTTCTGCAGTATTTCGATCTGGACAGGATCGATCCCAAGTCCTTCGTGGCCTTCCATACCCAGGCCATCGGCGCCTGGTTTACGGACCAGGAGCTCATGGAAAAGTACGTTTCCATGAACACCTATATGCTGGATAAGCTCCTGGAGTGGGGCTGCAACCTGCCCAAGAAGGACGGCAAATTCATCGTCATGCCCACCGGGCCCATGACGGCCATGATCCGCGTGGACCTGGACATCACCCTGCGCGTCCGCCGCACGGCGGAGAAGCTGGGCGTCCGCTTCATGGACAAGACCGTGATGGCTGACCTCATCACGGATGGGGAGCGCATCGCGGGCGCTACGGTCTTCAGCGTTCTGGATGGGACCTATACCGTCGTCAACGCGAAGAAGGTCGTCCTCGCCACCGGCAGCCAGAACTACCGCATGGGCTCCATGTGGTCCAACGGCCGCGGCGACGGCATCAAGGCCGCCTATAAGGCCGGGGCCGAGCTGCGCAACGCCGAGTTCGGCAACTTTGCCCAGCTCGTCCGCGTCCGCAGCCACAACGAGGTGGTTTTCGGCGAGAACTCCATGTACAACGCCAAGGGCGAGTACGTATCCAAGAACTTTTTGAAGAACGGCCGCGAGACCGACATCAACTCCACCGCCATCCGCGAGTGGTATCTGAATATGGTCAACGGCACCGGCCCCATCCATCTGGAGATGGGTCCCCCTCCGGGAGCTCCGGCGGGCGGCCCTCCGGCAGGTGGTCCCCCGGCGGGTGGTCCTCCCGCGGGCGGCGGCCCCAACGGCGGGCGCAGCGGCCCGGACGCCTTCATGAATCAGCCCTACGCCGAGGTCTTCCGCAAGCTGAACGACGGCTCCGGCGCTAAGGTGGATAAGGACATGGAGGTTTGCCCCATGCTCATCGGCGAGCAGTCCTGCGTGCGCGTGGATCACCATATGAAGACCACCGTGGACGGGCTCTACGCCATCGGCGACGTGTCCTACTGCGGCTCCGGTCTGGCGGGCGCCGTGCCCGCCCCTCCGGGACGGAACCGCGGCTCCGGCATTCTGAACGCTGTCTTTGCCGCCATCTGCGCCGCCGAGGAGATCGGCGCTGCCGATCTGAGCGGCGAGGCCGCCCCCGTCTGCGATAAGCAGGCCCAGGCCACCATCGACCATATCGGCGAGTTCCTGGCCCGCAAGGACGGCGTGAATGCTGAGGAGGTCGTCGCCCTGGTGCAGGAGGCTATGGCCCCCATGGAGCAGAGCGTCTATATGAAAGCCGACCGCATGGCGAAGGCGCTGGCCATCGTCGAAGAGGCGAAGGCCCTGCTGCCGAAGCTGATGGCCGCCGATATGCACGAGGCCATGAAGTGCCTGGAGGCGGAGGCCATGGTCCTTTCCGCCGAGCTGCATTACCGCGCCTCCGATCTCCGCAAGGAGTCCCGCGGCTGGTTCCTGCGGGAGGATTATCCCTATATGAACAACGCCGATTGGCTCAAGTGGATCATCGTGAAGAACGTAGACGGCGAGATGACCTTCCGCACCGAGGACCTGCCCATCGAAAACTGGCTCGTCAAGCCCCGCCCCCTGGTGCCCATCACGGAGGAGGACAAGGCCGGCCCGCTCTATAAGTATTATACCCGGCCCATGGTCGCGCCCCCCGCGGAGCGCTACAACATGGCCGATAAGCCCTCCGATCCCTCCATGGGCCTGCTGGCGGAGGATATCAACAAGCTGCTGGATCCCGGCTACCTGCCCATCGAGGTGGGCTTCTGCCAGCTCCCCAACGGCTGCGCCATGCTGGCCAACCTCACCCCCATGCCGGGCGTGACGCCGGAAATGTTCGATTTCTGGTTTGCCTGGCACGGTCTGGCCTCCATGCGCTATTCCATCTGGAATCCCGAGGACCATTACTACGTGCAGACTCTGAACGTGGAGCAGGCCCTGGATAAGACCCTCTCCCTCAAGGAGCGCTATTGGAACACCACCCATGACATCCGCGAGGACTGCGGCATGGGCGTGGAGCATATCATGATCAACTTCCGCAAGCCCGGCGACATCGGCTTTGACGAGGAGAAGATCGCCGCCATGGGCGGCACCGTCGTCTGCTCCGGCAACGAGAAGAGCCCCGTGATCATGTGCCACGTGCTGCGTCCCGTGCCCGGCGGCTGCGAGCTGCGCTCCCGCTTCTTCATGGGCTACAACGTGGTGGACGGCAAGCCCCACAAAATGCTGCCCGACGGCGTGAATATGCCGCTGGAGCCCGTGCAGGCGCTTTTGAAGCACAACATCAAGGAGTTTACGAACCTGGCGTCCATCCTGCCGGAGGTCTTTGCCGAGTTCGGCCCCGATTTCATCAAGTAAACCGTGCCTGCCCCTTGCTTTGATCCCCTTTCTTTTTTCTTTCATTTTTTTCCTGTCTCCAAGCGCCTCGGAGGATGCCGCCTCCGGGGCGCTTGGCGTTTTGGGGGAGAGGAGAGGAAGACGACCTTTTTCGAGCCGCTTCGTGGGACCCTTGGCCTATTTTTCGTGAAAAGCGTCTGTTTTTTTGAAAAAATGGGTCTTTGCCCCTTGACCGCCCCGGAAAAAAAGATTACAATAAGAAACACTACCATGATAATGGCAAAATAGATATTTGTGCGCGGATGCGCATGGAATATCTGAAGCGTGAACGCTAAAGCGGCGGCGGGCTCGTTCTCCCGCGCCGAAACGAATACAGGAGGGTGCTTTATGTCCTATACAATGGAAACCGGGCCGGATAACGTAGTCAATATCAAGGTCGTCGGCGTCGGCGGCGCGGGCAATAACGTCGTCAACAGAATGGTCGAGGCTGATACCCAGGGCGTCGATTTTATCGCTATCAACACCGATAAGCAGGTGCTTTCCGTTTCCCAGGCCGGCCAGAAGATCCAGATCGGCGAGAAGCTGACCCACGGCCAGGGCGCGGGCTCCGATCCCGAGGTGGGCAAGAAATCCGCTGAGGAGAACCGCAACAACATCGTCAAGGCCTTTGAGGACACGGACATGGTCTTCATCACCGCCGGTATGGGCGGCGGCACGGGCACCGGCGCGGCCCCCGTGGTGGCCGATATCGCCAAGGAGGCGGGCTGCCTCACCGTGGGCGTCGTCACCAAGCCCTTCACCTTTGAGGGCAAGCGCCGCATGGTCCAGGCCGAGGCTGGCATCAAGGAGCTGCTCGGCCGGGTGGACTCCCTGCTGGTCATCCCCAACGACCGCCTGAAATACGCCACCGATCAGAAGGTGACCATGTTCAACGCCTTTGAGATCGCCGACGAGGTCCTGCACCAGGCCGTCACCAGCATTTCCGACCTGATCAAGAACACCGGCTTCATCAACCTGGACTTTGCCGACGTCAGCACCATTATGAAGAACGCGGGCTTTGCCCACATGGGCGTTGGCCGCGCCTCCGGCAAAAACAAGGCCGAGGAGGCCGCCCGGGCCGCCGTTTCCAGCCCCTTGATGGAGACCTCCATCGACGGCGCCAGAGGCGTGCTGGTCAGCATCGTGGGCTCCATGGATATGGGCCTGGACGAGGTGGAGGTTGCCGCCGGTCTGGTCCAGTCCGCCGCCCATCCCGACGCCAACATCATCTTCGGCGCCTCCTTCGATGATTCGATGGACGACGAGATCCGCGTCATCGTCATCGCCACGGGCTTTGACGAGGGTGTTCGCCCCGGCCAGATCAAGGAGCAGATCAAGAAGCCTGCCGCTCCCGAGCGCCCTGTGGCGGATGAGCCCGCGCGTCCCGCCCAGCCCGCCGCCGAGGATGAGAATCTGGATGATTTCATCACCAAGTTCTTCGGCTCCAAGTAAGGAATCAAATACGATCATCGGCCGGGCGGCGTTTGGCCGCCCGGCCCTTTGGTTATGATATAACGGGTGTTTTTATGGAATTTGCCGAGCAATATTTTTCAAATGACGTGATCGCCGGGCTCTTCGTGGTGGTGCTGGTCTGCCTGATGCTGCCGGTCTTCTACCTCATTTTCTACACGGTGAAGAAGAAGATCGACCTGGTCACCACGGCCCTGGGCATTTTGGGCTACCTGCTTTTCGGCTATCTGCTCTCCGGCTTCCTCCTGGGGGCGGTTTCCGGCATGGGCGGGGAGCCCATGCCCACCGCGCTGCTTCGCTCCCTCTGCGTGGCCGCGGCGGAGGGGGGCGGGGCCTTCGTCGCCCTGTATTTTCTCCGGCGCCGGGCGGACGAGCTGGCGACGCCCATTTCCTATCCCCTGGGCTATACCCTCATCGACGTGTTCCTGCTGCGGGGCATCGTCTCGGGCGTGGGGAACCTGGGCACGGCCTACACCGTCAATTCCGTGGGGCTGGAGGACTTCATGGCCAACGTCGCCCCGGAAAACCAGGCGACCATGCTGGAGCAGCTTCAGCGGCTGCAGGGCCTGGAGCCCTACAAAAACTATTTCAGCGCCGTGGACTGCGCCTGCATCTTTCTGCTTTTCGTGGCCATGTGCCGCATCCTTTGGTACGCCGTGAAGCAGGAGGGGAGCCGCCGCGTCCTGCTGCTGGTCCTGGGCCTGGCGTTCCGCTTTGCCGCGGAGCTGCCCACGGCCTTCTATCAGCTTGGCGGCACGGAGAACTTCATCCTCTGCGAGGCCATCCGCTACGCCGTCACCGCCCTCTGCGTCGTCACCGCCGTTCTGCTCCACTTCCGCTATGACGAGAAGCAGCGGGTGCGCGACGATCCGGTCAACCGCCGGATGCCCCGCTGAGATGAGCCTGCTCCGGGACCTGACGGCCCTGGTCCTGCGCAAGCAGATGGGCCGCGCCGCCGCGCAGCTGGCCTACTACCTGGTGCTGACGATCTTTCCGCTGCTGATCTGCGTCACGGCCCTGCTGGGCCTGCTGGATCTGAGCGAGACGGAGGCGGTGCGCCAGCTGGGGGACCTGCTGCCCACCGCCAGCTTTGAGCTGCTCACGGACTACCTGGACTACGTGGCGGAAAACTACTCCGCACCCATGGCCCTGGCAGCCCTCACCGTGGTGCTCACGGCGGCCTCCGCCACCTTCCGGGCGCTCTGCACCTTTATGGCGGAGCTGGAGGAGACCCGGCCTCCCGTCAGCTTTGCCCATACGGTGCTGAGCTTTCTTTACGCCCTGGCCTTCATCGTCGTCATGTTCCTCTCCTGTCTCGTCGTGCTGACGGGGCAGTGGTTCGTGGACTGGCTCGCCGCCTTCACCGGGCGCACGGCCTTCCTGGCCCTCTGGCCCGTCCTGCGTTACCTGCTGCTGTTCCTGCTGCTCTTCGGGGCCCTGTGGGGCCTGTATAAGCTGGCCGCGCCGCCGGAGAGCCGCCGCCGTCAGCGGGTGATCGGCGCGGCGGCCGCCGCCCTGGGCATGGTGGCGGCGGGCGTCTTCTTCGGCTGGACCATCGGTCTTTCCAGCAAGTATCCGCTGATCTACGGCTCCCTGGCCTCGGTGATCCTGCTGATGCTCTGGCTCTTTCTCTGCGGCAGCATCCTCATCCTGGGCAACGCCCTCAACGTGGTGCTGAACCGCCGAAGCGATTCCGGGCGGGGCGGACGACGCGGCCCCACAGTGCATTGACGCAGGGCCCGAAAAGTGTTATAGTATCCCTTAGAAAACTGAGTACTGAGTACTGATACTGAGTACTGAATTAACGGAGGCGACTTCCCTTGAAAATTTTACTTCTCAGCGGCTTTCTGGGCTCCGGCAAGACCAGCGTTCTGCTGCAGCTTGCCAAGCACATTGCCGCCAATACCCCCGGCGCGGGCACCACGGTCATGATCATCGAAAACGAGATCGGCGAGGTCGGCGTGGACGATAAGATCCTCCGGGCCCAGGGCCTGGCGGTGAAGGACCTCTTCGCCGGCTGTGCCTGCTGCACCTCGGGCGGGGACCTGATCGCGGACATCACTACGATCAAGGAGACCATGGACCCCGCGTGGATCATCATCGAGGCCACGGGCGTGGCCTATCCCCGCCAGATCAAGGACAACGTGGAGCGCTGCTTCAAGCTGCCCGCTGGAAGCGGCTGAAAAACTATATGTCCCAGCTCCTGGAGGGGCAGATCGAGTGCGCGGACCTGGCCATCGTCAACAAGACGGACCTGGTCAGCGAGGAAACGGTCAAGTCCATCGCGGAGGACGTGCGCGGCTTCAATCCCACCGCCGCCATCGGCTTTACCGTGGGCAACCAGCCCATCGACCCGGCGGTCTGGGCCCCGATCCTGGAATAAGCAAGGAGGCTTGGTGACATGATAAGAGTAGAAGCGAGCGCGAAGCTCCATGAGGAAGCCCGCGTGGTGTCCGGCAGCTTTGAGCTGGAGCTGAAGGAAGCCGGGGACGCGGAAAAGCTCATCGCCGCCATGAAGGCGGGCATGGAAAAGACCAACGCCTGGGCGGCTGAAAACGACGTGTTCATCGGCCACGTGAAGGGCTATATCACCTGGGGTGAGAACGACGAGGCCATCATGCTCTCTACCGTGGGCGAGGAGGTCCAGGTGAAGGGCAGCGAGACCCGGCCCGTGCCCCCCTGCACCGTCAAGGTGGGCACCGCCAATATCGTCTTCGGCATCGACCTGCCCCTGGTGGAGGAGAGAGTGGAGGAATATTGCGACGAGCTGCTGGCCGCCTTCGGCCAGGAATGCGCCTTCCACTGTGAGCATGACGACGACTGCGAGTGCGGCTGCCACGACCATGACCATGGGGAGGGCCACGAGCACCATCACCACCACCATCATCACGACGGTGAATGCGGCTGCGGCTGTGAGCATGAGGAAGGGCATGAGCATCATCACCATGACCACGAGCATGAGCACGACCATGAGCATGAGCATCACCACGAGCACGAGCATCA
>CAMVOG010000082.1 GCA_947169005.1 uncultured Clostridia bacterium
CCCCGTTTTGTTATGCTCTTATCCCTCCACGCTGATCCGGATATCGCCGCTGGTGGTGTGGACCTCGCAGGTCGCCCCGCGTCCCTCGGGCACCCGCACGGTGCCGCTGGAGGTGTGGGTGACGAAGGTCTTTTCCGTCAGCAGGGAGCCCGTCACGTCGCCGCTGGTAGCGTCAATATAGACGTCGCCGCCGTCGCAGCCCGAAAGCTCGATCTCGCCGCTGACGGCATGGAGCTTCAGCCGTCCCACGGCCACCAGGCCCGTGAGAAGCTGATCCCCGCTGGTGCTGTTCACTTCCGCCTCGCCGCAGCGCAGGTCCTTCACGCGGATGGTCCCGCTGGTGCTTTCCACGTAGAGCTTCCCGCCGACCCGCAGGGCAGAGAGGGAAATGTCCCCACTGCCGGTGGATACGGAGAGAAGGTCCGGTTCAGCCCCGTCCACGGAAATCTCACCGCTGGCGGCGGAGAGGGTCAGCGTCCCCGTGACGGCGGCGGAGAAGTGAATGTCCCCGCTGGCGGCGCTGAGGGAGGCCAGATCGAAGGAGAAGCCCTCCGGGATGGTCGCGTCCCCGCTGGCGGCGGAGACTGTGAGGCTCTCATAGACCTGTTCGGGCAGAAAAAGGGCGATCTCGTCCTTGCCGAAATCCATCATGGAGAAGAAGCCGGGCTGGTTGTGCCGCTCGATCCGCAGCTCGCCGTTCACGACCTCGACGGTGTGGGTGCGGTACTGATGCTCCATGCAGACCACCCGGCAGACCCCGTCCTCGGCGGGGCAGAGCCGCAGGTCCCCGTCCAGGCTCTTCACGTCGATGGAGCGGAAGGTCTCGGATACGGTATAGGTCTTTTCCGCCACGTCCGCCCGCTCAGGCGTATTTCCACGGGATACGATGAAGCCAAAGGGCTTGTCGAAACGGAAGCCCATGCCGCCCATGCCGATCACGGCCAGCAAGCCGCCCGCGATGAGAAGAATGAGCGCCACGGCCAGCAGGACCTTTGTAGATTTTTTCATATCTTACTTACTCTCCTTTTTGCGAATAAAGAGGGCCTTCACGCCCAGCCACAGCTTTTTCCCCAGCAGGAGCAGCCAGCGGGCCACCTGGGTAAAGGCGAAAAACAGCAGAATGGCGAGACCCGCACAGACGAGGCCGCCGCCGAAGCAGAGCAGCGCCGAGCTCCAGCCTGCGGGCAGGAACCAGAAGCCGCCCACGATCCCCGCGACGCCCGCCGCCGCCAGGCTCAGCACCACGGCGTAGAGGGAAATGATGACCGCCCACAGCACGACGTATACCGTCAGCACCAGCGCCGCCGCCGTGATGAGCAGCGACAGCCAGATGGGGGAGCCCACGATGGCCAGCACGATCCAGAGGGGCCGCGTCCCGCCGGAGCGCTCCTTCTTCTCCTTCACCCGCTGCTTGACGATGGTGGCGAGGGGCAGATCGGCCTCAATGGAGCGGGCCGCGTCCTCCACGCTGTCCAATGCGGCGACGGCCTCTTCCTCCGTCATGCCGTCCTCCAGCCGCTCGTCGATGCACTCCGCGTAAAAACCGATGGGGCCGTTGACCGCCTCGGGCGGCAGATAGCTCAGCCGCTGCCGGAGCGCGGCGAGATATTCCGTTTTGTTCATCTTCCTTCCCCCTTGATAAAGCTGTACGCCCGCATGATGTCCTCCCACTCCCGCAGAAACTCCCCGATGCGCGCCGCCCCGGCCTCCGTCAGCCGATAGTAGCGCCGCAGACGCCCGTTGTGGGCCACGGAGTATTCGGTCACGTAACCCGCCGCGCAGACGCGCTTTAAAATTGGGTAAAGAGTGGATTCGGATATCTGTACGTAGGGCGACACGTCCTTGATGATCTGATAGCCGTAGGAATCCTGCTTCTCCAGCGCCTTCAGTACGCAGATCTCCAAAACTCCCCGCCTGAGCTGTGCGTCCATAAAAATACCTCCTGACGCAGAATACTATATCACGCATAGTATTGTGTGTCAAGAGGTATTTGGAAAAATAGTGCTTAGTGCAATAGTGCATAGTGCTTAGTTGAAGAAAGCCGCCTTGTAGGGGCCACCGTCCCCGTTGCCCCGGCAGCATCGGCGCCGGACAAACAGCCCGCTCGGGCGAATCCGCAGCCGTGAAAAAACCTTGACAACCACCCGCGCGTATGCTATACTCTGCCCAATTTCAAGGAAAGGGGCGGAACAATATGACTATGATGCCTATTACCCGCGCCCTCCGTCTGCCTGTCCAGTCTGAACAGCTTGATCGTTGCTCAGACCGCAGGCTTATACCTATTTTCGCATAACGCGCCTTTTGACGCAAAACGACGGCGGTATAGGCTTACGGAAAGCCTGTACCGCCGTTTTTAATTGGGAGGGAAACAAAATGGAAAAGACGGAACTGGACGCCATCGTCGCCCACTACGAGGGCTATGACGAGGACACGCGCTTCGACGCCCGCTGGTGCCGGGTGGAATATCTGACCACCATGCGCTATATCCACCACTATCTGCGGCCCGGGGACCGTGTGCTGGAGATCGGCGCGGGGACCGGGCGCTATTCCCTGGCCCTGGCGGGGGAGGGGATCGACGTGACGGCGGTGGAGCTGGTGGAGAGCAATCTGCGCAAGCTCCGAGCCGGAATCACGCCGGATATGAAGCTCCGGGCCCTGCAGGGCAACGCCCTGGACCTGTCGGAGCTGGAAACCGGGCGTTACGACGTGACCCTGCTCTTGGGGCCCCTCTATCATCTGCTCACGGAGACCGACAAGCGCCGGGCGCTTGCCGAGGCCCTGCGGGTAACGAAGCCCGGCGGCGTCCTCATGGCGGCCTGGTGCGTCACGGACGGGCCGATGATCAACTTTACCTTCCGCCTGGACCGCTATAAGGCCCTGACCGAAAGCGGCATGCTGGACCCGGGGACCTGGCGCTTCCACCCCGAAAAGGGCTTCCTCTTTGAACACGTCACCAAGGCGGAGATCGGCAGGATCATGGAGGGCTTCCTGGTGGACCGCCTCCACTACGTCGCCACCGACGGGCTTCTGAGCTTTTTGCAGAAGGAAATGGAGGAAATGGACGAAGAGACCTTTCAGGCCCTGTTGCGCTACCACTTCACCGTCTGCGAAAGGGAGGACTTGATCGGCGCCACGGCTCACAGCTTGGACGTGATGAGAAAGAGAGAAGAAAAGGAGGATACTACCATGATACATTTGATGATCCCGACTCCGGCCATGGAGCAAGAGGCCATGGTCTTTAAGCAAGCGTTCTACAACGCGGGGGAGCGCGTGATCTGCGGCAGCTACAAGCTGGATAATGAACGCTATTCTTACGCTGACTGGCTGGCACTTTTGGAAAGGAATCGTTTCCCGGAAACCGCCGACCCGAAATTCGGCGTGTCCGATACCTTCTTTGCCCGGAATGAAGAAGAAAAACTGGTTGGGATCATCAACATCCGCTATGAATTGACCCCGTTCTATCGAAATAGCGGACATATCGGGTACAGTGTCGTTCCCGATCAGCGGGGAAAGGGCTATGCCGCGCAAATGCTGCTGGCGGTTTTGGAAAAAGCAAGAGAAAACGGCCTGCCTGAGGTGAATCTTGTCTGCAAAGCAAAGAATATTGCCTCGAAGAAAACGATGCAGAAGGCGGGCGCAGCGCTGTTCCGTGTTTTCGGAGAAGGCGACGACCAGAAAGAGGAATATCGCATCATTTTATAAAACTCCGGCGCGGCCAAGCCGCGCCGGAAAAAATCTTATGCTGGAAAGGTACCGTTCCCGGCTGCCCATAGTTCATTTTAGACTATGCTTTCGATCAGAAACCCGAAGTTATGTACCCCGACAAAATCATCCCATACCTGCGGTTCTGTGTTTTCGGCGCAAATATATTCCTGTACCTTGAAATTTGTGGCTTCGCAATATGTACGGATCGCGTCAGCATCTACCTTCGGGTCCTCCAGATAGTCGATAACGATGTAGTATCGGCTTTGTATGGAAAACAATTTCTGCAAGAGATCCTGAAAGCTATTGCCGAATTTGCGTGCTTCCCCAAGGAGCAAATGGGCCACAACCAGATCATAATGATCGGGAATAGGAGTATTACAAATATCCTGCTCTACCACATTTACCCTATCGGACTGCATATTCCTGATCGTTTTCAGTTTGCGCTCATCGCCTGGATATACGATAGCATCCACGCTTGCTTTCGGGAAATGTGATATGATCGTGGACAGACTGGTCTTGCCGCTTCCTGCATCCAAAATACGACTATTATCCGCGATAGAAAGGCCCGACAATAATCCTCGCAGAATCGTTATATGGCTTCGATCATTCATAGGTCGATATCCCCTTTCTGTTTACGCTGTGTTTTTCTCATCTCTTAACCTCCAAATAAAAAGTGTGCAGCCTCAACCGAAGCTACACACCGAAAAACGCATAACTCCGATTGCTGCTACACAAACCTTCACTACCTGTAAAAGATGAGAAGTGGAGATGCGTTTTTACCGAAAGGCAAAAACCCACCTTCTACAAGTAGCATATTCAGTTTGTGTAGCATAGACATATTATCACACGCAACCGTAAAACACAATCTTTATTTCGATAAATGATCTGCGTTTTTGCTTTCAGCCTCACAAAAAGAAGAGCAGTTTAACAGCGGAAGAAGTCATCCAACAACAAATCCGGCGCGGTTTGGCCGTGCCGGACAATGCTGTTTTCTTTTCCACGTATCATGTTTACTAAGCAGCGGTCAGAACAACGCGCCGACCCGTAGGGGCGTCCTTCGGACGCCCGGTGCCGCGCAGCGGCACCCAGCGCCGACGGCGCTGGCAAATAGCGGCAGGGATAACGCGAAGAAGCTCCCACACTTCGGCGCCTTGCGGCGTCGGCGTCCTGCGGACGCAGGCGGCCAAAGGCCGCCCCTACGACGAAGCTAACTTAGCCTGATACGCAGATAGTGAAAAATCCGGCGTGGCCAGGCCACGCCGGAAAAAATATCTTTTATCTTTTATCCTTTATCCCTTATCTTTTATCTTCTTCCTCCACGATCTCCAGGTCCCCCTTCGTCAGCGTCAGCAGATCCTCCCTCGTCGGCGCTTCCAGCCCGGCCACCCGGTCCGACTGGCGGGCCACGGCCTTTTCAAAGAGGTTGCGCACGTCGCGGGCGTTGCCGAAGTTTTCGTCCCGGCATTCGTAGAGGTCCGTCAGCAGGGCCTTCATGAACTCCGCGGCCTCCTCGTCGGGCTCGTACTCGTTCTTCTTGCACATAGACTCGAAGATGGCGTACAGCTCCTCGCCGTTGTAGTCCTCAAAGTGGAAATACTTGCCGAAGCGGGATTCCAACCCGGGGTTGGAGGAAATGAAGCGCTCCATGGGCTCCGGATAGCCCGCCGCGATGACCACCAGCTCATGGCGGTGGTCCTCCATGGCCTTCAGGATCGTCTCGATGGCCTCCTGCCCGAAGTCGCCGCCCGCGCCGCCCTGGGGCGCCAGGGCATAGGCCTCGTCGATGAACAGCACGCCGCCCAGGGCCTTTTCCACGGCCTCCCCGGTCTTGATGGCGGTCTGCCCCACGTAGCCCGCCACGAGGCCCGAGCGGTCCACCTCCACCAGCGTCCCCTTTTCCAGCACGCCGATGGCGTGATAGAGCCGGGAGAGCAGCCGGGCCACGGTGGTCTTGCCCGTGCCGGGGTTGCCGGTAAAGACCATGTGCAGGGAGAGATTGGGCACGGCCAGACCGTTTTCCTCCCGCAGCTTGCGCACCTTGATGAGATTAATGAGGCTGCGCACGTCCTTCTTGATGCGCTCCATGCCCACGAGGGAATCCAGCTCCGCCAGCAGGTCCTCCACGCTCTCGGCGGGCTCCTCCTCGGCGGGGGCTTCGGCCTCCTCCTTCCCGGCGGGACCCTTGGCGGCGGGCTTCGCCCCCTGCTCAAAGCTGAAGGTCACGGGCTCCTTGATGGGGGAGCCGGCGGCGGGAATGGTCCCGGCGAAGTCCATCACGTCCCCTGCCTGGGCGGACTTGAAGGCGTCGTCCAGCACGGACATGACGTTGTTGATATAGGCCGTCTCCGTCGCCGCGTCGTCCCCGGTGCAGAGCCGCAGCAGCAGCGAGCGCAGAAAGGCCGTGATCCGGCGGCAGACCTGCTTGTCCATGGCGCAGTCCAGCAGGGCAAGCACCCGGAAGAAGTCGGGCACCCTGATCTCCCGGTCCTTGGCGGACTCGGACACCGCCTCCCAATATAAATAGGTAGGCCGGGGCTGGTTGCGGGAAAAGAGGGCGTTCACCGCCTCCGCGTGCTCCTGCCCCACCTTCTGGCAGCGCCAGAGGCCGAAGGCCAGCTCCCGCGCAAAGGCGTCCAGCTCGTCGGCAAAGCCCGTGTCCCCGATCTGCCTGTAAAGGGCGGAGGTCTCCGCCATATAGTAGGAATGCAGCTCCTCCGCTGTGGAAAAATGAAAAGCCATGATAGCCTCCAAGTTAAAGCCATGCAGCCATTTTTCCTTATTTTATCATATCAGAGGAAAAAGGCAAGGGGAAATGATAGGGAGACGGCGCCTTTGCCCTCAAGCAAAAGCGCCGCTCTATGCGTATTTCGTGATTTATCCGTTTAGAATTCCTTCGGCAATGTGCCATTCCACCGTACCGCTTCCGTCCAACTCGATCAGTATCGTGTTCTCCGGCAGATTGGAGATTTGGCTGCTGTCGTATACCTTAACGACATAGGGGTAAACGGAATAGGCTGCCTGAGTCAAACTGCGCTCGTCCAACACTGGAAGCAGCTTCCCAAGGTTTTCCATGCCCAGCAAGTCAAGCAGACTTTCTTTGGCGTGCCAATACCGGTCCTCTTCCGAAAGCGCGCCGCCTCGCTTCACACCGTAGGCCTCGCCCTCCTGCCAAAAGCCGATGCGCTCTGTTTCCATTTCTCCCAAAACCGCACTTATGGCGGCACTTACCGCAGCTCTGTCCGTATCCGGGAGCGTAATATACACAGCACTTAGCCTTGGCTGTGGATCCGGGTCGGCCAGCAAAGTTTTCACCCCATCATACTCTGAAAACTGCAGGCCGATCGACCCGTGGCGATCCATGAAAACGGCGTCGTCGAGCAGGATCGCCTTATTCCCACGAGTATAGACGATGTGCGACGCATCCAGCACTGCCGTTGCATCTTCCTCCGTGATCCCCCAAGGCAGAGCTTCTAATGAGCCGTCCGCGGCAAGCGTGAAGCTGGTAATACCCTCGGCAGTTGCCCGATGACAGGCGCAGAAGCTTAAAAGAATGGCGATGGAAAGGAGAAGTACTATTAGTCTACGCATGACATTTTGCATTTCCTTTCTCTGTTTGATTGGCAATTATTTGCTGATTCGTAAAAGTGTATTGGAAAGCCCGATAGACGGCTTGATATGATTTGTTGCCACCGTCTTAGCAACGAAGAGGAAAAGGCCATCATATTTGTTTGCGTCCACAATAGTTCTTAATTGCCTTCTCATTGTCATCACCTTCTTTCACCTTCAATTATCTAAACGCAGAAATGCTTTCTTTTTGGACATTTAAGAGTTCATTGATTTTTCCGCCGATACCATGTTTTCAGCTATGCGCAGCATATCCTCCTTACCGAGCGTACTTGTAATATTGAAAACGATGTTCCGGTTTTCGTCAAACCAAATAAGCACTTCATTCTGGCGTGTCTCAAGTTGAACCATGTGGATATACTGCCCTGCCAGACCGTTCACGGTAAGGTTTTCCACATACAGCAACCGCCCTTGCCCGGGGAAACTGATTGCCTGCCCTTCGTGCATGAGACTGTAGGATATATAGAGGCGGTTGCCGCTTTCGTCTGTATAAAAGGCGTAGGCACTTTCGCTGCTTCTGTGTCCGCCGGTCTGCGCAAAGCCTTCGGGGAGCCAAGTGAGCGCGTACTCTGGCAGGGTGGAGCCCTCCCCGCTGAACTGATAGACTATGCTGCCGTGAGAACGGGTGCCAACCCAACTCAGCACGGCGGCGCGGGCCTCAGGAACGGCGGCGACGGTGGCGCAGCCCAGCAGCACCATAAGGAAGAAGGCTGCGGCGCTTTGCATGGTCCGATGAAGGGCCTGCTGCCTGTGGGCCTGTCGGCGCAGAGCCGGGAGCCCCGCCGCAAGGGCAGGGGAGAGGGCTGGCGTCGGCCCGTCCTCCGCAGCCTGCTCCAGCCTGCCGGAGTAGGCGTCCGCCGCCTCCAGACAGGCGGCCCGCAGGGCCCTGTGTGTCAGTCTCATGGGAATGACCTCCTTATATAAATAAAAAATACAGGTTTGCCAAAGACAGGACACTTTTGCTCCCTTTGGAAAAGGGAGCTGGCATCCGCCGTTCCCCGCGAGGCGGATGACTGAGGGATCGAGTTTAATGATCGGCGAAGCCGCACCATATTAAACCGCATCCCCCAGCAGCTCCCGCAGGCGCTTTTTGGCCCGCTGCTCCGCCTTGTAGGCCGCCGTCAGTTTCATGCCCAGCAGCCTTGCCGTCTCTGCCGGGGAGAAGCCGCAGACGGCCCGCAGGGTGAGAAGCTGCCGGTCCCGCGGGGGAAGGGCGGCGATGGCCTCCGCCAGGGGGGAGAGGGCAGTCATTGGCTCCTCCCGAGAGGGGAGCAGGGCCGCCTCGTCCAGGGGCAGGGCCTCCTGCCGCTTCCGAAGCAGGTCGATGGATTTCCTCTCAACTATGATAACGACGAAGGCCCGGGTTTTTGGACTGTCCACGTCCGAAATTTTATAAATATTTTTTGCGATGGCGATCAGCGCCTCCTGTACCGCGTCCTCCGTGTCCTCGGCGTTGCCCAGGATGCGGTAGGCCGTATGCAGCATAAGGCGGTGGTAGCGCTCATAAAGCCGCGTGAATTTGTCCTTTTTCTCTGCTGTATCTATTACTGCCGGAAATACGAGCATCCTGCCGCCTCCTTCATCCGGGTCTCATTTCAAACATAGCATAGCGGCGTCCGTACCGCAAGCGTGACAGAGTGAAT
>CAMVOG010000083.1 GCA_947169005.1 uncultured Clostridia bacterium
TTCTCCTACATCAGGGGGCTTTTGTCTATTGTCCGTTTTTACTGGTTCGGTTCACGTCCCGGCGGCTTTATCTCTTATCTTTTATCTCTTATCTTTTATCTCTTATTTTTTATCTTTTCTCTTTTACCTTTTATTTTCTACCTATCGTTCCCTTTTCCTCCAGCCAGCGGAGGAGATCGGCGAAGTCCCCGTGGGGCCATGGCGCGGGGCCCGTGCCCGCCCGGTCGATCATGCAGGGAGTCAGCAGGAAAAGGGTCATGCCGACCTGCTCCGCCGGGGCGTCCTCCCCGGTATCGTTGCCCACCATGAGGCAGCGGGCCGGGTCCAAGCCCAGCTTTTCCGCGATCTCCCGGAAATAGCCGGGGTTCGGCTTGCAGTAAGAGGAATTTTCATAGGTGGTGATGTAGTCGAAATCCGCCGGGTCCAGGCCCGCCCAGCGCATGCGGCTCTCCTGGCCCACCCGGGGAAAGATGGGATTGGAGGCCAGGATCACCCGTCGGCCCGCCGCCTTGAGCCGGGCCACGGTCTCAGCGGCCAGAGGGTCCTTCCCGCAGACGGCGGCGGCCTTGTTGAAGTCCGTGGCGTAGAAATCATCGAAAACGGGCCGGTCCGCCAGGGCCGCCTCTCCCCAGTCGGCGGCGAAGCTCTCCCAGAAGGCCTCCTCGTTGGGGCGGCTCCCGTCGTTCTTTACCATGGCGGCGGTGCCCTTCCAGACGGAGGCGATCAGCTTCTCCCCCTCGTAGCCCAGGGGGGCCACCCGGCGGCAAAGCTCCTTGAAATAGCTTTTGGTGAACACGTCCTGGTCCATGGGCAAGAGGCTCCCGTCCAGGTCGAAGAGTACGGTATCAAACAACGGTATCACCCTCCTTTGGGGGCATTATACCAGCTTGTGGGCCCGCCGTAAAGCAAGAATTTTCCGCCCGGCAAAATAGCAGAGCGCCCCAAGCAGCGCCCCCAGGGTGTTGAGGAGCAGATCGTTCACGTCGCAGGCCCGGCCGAAAACGGGCTGCAGCAGCTCGATCGCCAGGGAGCAAAGGAAACCCGCCGGCACCGTTTTCCCCAGGGAACGGCCGCCCTGCGCGGGCGGACAGAGCGCGCCGAAGGGAAGAAAGGCCAGGATATTCGTGACGCATTCCGGGTCCAGCAGCCACTTCCGGGGATGGGGAACAAAATCGAAGCTCCCGGTGAAAAAGGGGATCACCCCGGCGCTGCCCCGCCCGAAAAGGACGCGGTGCCAGAGCATACGCAGGGGGTCCAGCAGAAGGGTGAGGCAAAAAAGCCCCGTGAGATAAGCGGCGAAAAAACTGCGGCAGAGCCGCTGCCCCAGCGGAGCGCGGGGGCTTTGCCGGGTGGAAAGCAGCCAGCAGATCACCCAGGCCGCCGCCCCAAAGGGCAGGGCCAGCACGAAAAAGCCGGGATAGGTATCCAGAAGAAAATAGGACAGAGGCATGGAACGCCCTCCTTTCGTCTTTTTGAGGATAGCCCCGGCATGCATCATTCTTGCATCCGCCGCCTGTGCCCTGCTGCCTGCGCCCTGCTGCCTTCCTGTCATTCCAGCGAAGAATCTTCCTGCACAGCGTCGACGGAGAAGAAGATCCTTCGACTCCGCTTCGCTCCGCTCAGGATGACAAAAACGGTGCATAGCTCATAGCTTGTAGCTTGTAGCCTATAGCACATTGCACATTGCCCTTCGCTCTGCACCCTGAGTACTAAGTCCTGAGTACTGAGTACTATGCCCCGCGCCCTGAGCCCTTGTTGCCTGCCCCCTGTTCCCTGCCCCAGCCCTTGACAAATGCCACGGAAAGCATATAATGGTGTATCATAATCATACACAAGGAGGCCCTTATATGGACGAGCAGAAATTGATCGAGGCTTTTCAACTGATGTGGGGCAAGTACCCGGAGCAAGTGCGGCTGATCCGCAAGGACTTCACCATCGTGGCCGGGAACGAGAGCTATCTGCAATTCGGCGGCCCCGTGGGAACCAAATGCAACGTGGGAGACCCCGCCATGCACAAGGGCTGCCAGGCCATGAAATGTCTCAAGGACCGGGAGACGAAGATCAACGGCAACGAGGTGAACGGGGAGCGCTTCGATTCCTACTGGGTCCCCGTGGATGGAGCCGAGGACTATTACGTTCACTTCACCAACGGCATGAACGCCCTCATCGCCAAAATGATGGCCGCCCAGCAGCCGCCCCAGAGCTGAGAAAGACACAGAATAAGGACCGCTCCACGGCGGTCCTTGTTTTTTTTGCCCGGGGCGTGTATAATCAGGTCAATCATCACAAGGGAGGGATCGACATGGCCATAGCGCGTGAGCAAGGGGCAGCCCTTGAGGGCGTTCTTCGTCTCTTTTTCGACGAGGCCACCGCTCCTTATCAGGTCATCAACACGAGCCGGGACGAGGCCGACTTCCGCGAGACGGTCCTGGTCGAAACGGAAGCGGGCCGCCGCTTCGTTCTCAAGCTGGCGGACAACGATTTCACCACGCCCGCGCGGATCGGGATGTGGCAGCGGACCGCAGAGGAATACCGCGCCCTCGGCTACTACTGCCCCCGCATCTACGAGGCCCGGGTCGGCGGCTTCCCCACGGTCGAATACGGCGGCCGCCGCTGCCTCTGCTACGCGGAGGACTTTGCCGCCTACCGCTCCGTCGCGGACAGAGCCGCCGGGGAGACGGAGGAGAACGGCAAGGCGCTCGCGGCAAGCTGTCGGGAGGCCGTCTGGACCATGACGGCAAAGATCGCCGCCCGGCGCCTGGACTACACGGACTTCCCCTCCGCCTACTGCCTTTTTGAGACCTTTTCCCCCGGCGACGAGGTGGATGAGGTGCTGGAAAACGCCCGGGACTGGAAGCAATACGCCGAAACGCTGCCCGCCGAATTTGCGGAACAGGCGCGGCGCATCTGGGCCCTGTGGTCGGAAAACCGGGCGGCGCTGGAGGCCGTTTATCCGCAGCTCCCCCGTTCCGTCTTCCAGGCGGATCTGAATCCGACGAATCTGCTGGTGGACGAGAGCGGACAGTTCGTCGGCGTCTTCGATTTCAACCTTTGTGGGAGGGACGTTTTTCTCAACTACCTCATGCGGGAGAATTACGGAGACTTTGAGGCGGAGCTCGACTTGATTTTCGACGCCTTGAATATCTCGCGCCGACACTATGCGTTTTCCGAGCCGGAAAAGGAGAGCGCCCTGTCCTTGTACCGCTGTCTGAAGCCCCTGGCCTTCACGAAGCTCTACCGCCTGAAAGCCCTGGGGGAGGACCGTGCGGCGGTCCGGGCCTTCCTGGACAAGACGGAGCATTATCTGACCGCGCCCATCGATTTTGCCCCACACATGGCCCCGCTCTTTGATCTTTAAACCTTTTACACTTTGATCCCATCCAAGGAGGCCCCTTTATGGAAACGAACGGAAAAACCGCCCTGATCGCCATGAGCGGCGGGGTGGATTCCTCCGTGGCCGCGTATCTGACGCAGGCCGCGGGCTACGACTGCGCCGGGGCCACCATGCGCCTGTTTTCCACCGAGGACACGGCCCTGCCCCGGGAGGGAAGCTGCTGCTCCCTGGACGACGTGGAGGACGCCAAGGCCGTGGCCCGGCGGCTGGGGATGCCCCACTACACCTTCAATTTCTCCGAGCGCTTCCGCCGGGACGTGATCGGGCGCTTCATCGCAGTTTACGAGGCGGGCGGCACCCCCAATCCCTGCATCGACTGCAACCGCTATCTGAAATTCGACCAGTTTTTCCTGCGGGCCAGGGAGTTGGGGCGGAACTATATCGTCACGGGGCACTACGTCCGCGTGGAGAAGAGCGGAGAGCGCTATCTGCTGAAAAAGGCCCTGGACCCCGCCAAGGACCAGAGCTACGTGCTGTACGCGCTGACCCAGGAGCAGCTTGCCCACGCCCTTTTCCCCCTGGGGGAGCTGACGAAGCCCCAGGTCCGCGCCATCGCAGAGGAGCAGGGCTTTGTGAACGCCCGGAAGGGTGAAAGCCAAGACATCTGCTTCGTGCAGAACGAGAGCTACGGGGATTTCATCGAGCGCACCACGGGCAGGAGCTATCCCCCCGGCGACTTCGTGGACACCGAGGGCCGCGTCCTCGGCCGCCATAAGGGGACGATCCGCTACACCGTGGGCCAGCGGAAGGGCCTGGGCCTCGCCCTGCCCGCCCCCATGTACGTCTGCCGCATCGACGTGGAAAATAATCAGGTGGTCCTGGGCCGGGGCGAGGCGCTTTTCACCGACACCCTCACCGCTGAGGGGCTGAACCTCATTGCCTGCGAGCGGCTGGACGCCCCCATCCGGGTCAAGGCCCGGGTCCGCTACCGCCAGCCCGAGCAGTGGGCCACGGCGGAGCAGACGGGGCCGGACACGCTGACCCTCCGCTTTGACGAGCCCCAGCGGGCCGTCACAAAGGGCCAGGCCGTGGTCCTCTACGACGGGGATACGGTGGTCGGCGGGGGAACGATACGGTAAATAAGATAAAAGATAAAAGATAAAAGATATGGAGAATAGGAGGTACCCCATGACCATACCCGTGATCCTTCTCGCCGCAGGGCTGTCCTCCCGCATGGGGGCCTTCAAGCCTCTGCTGGAGGCGGGCGGCGCGCCGGCGCTGGCGCGGAGCATCCGGCTTTTTCGCGGCCTGGGGCTGCCCGTCCTCACGGTGACGGGGCACCGGGCGGCGGAGCTGTCGCCCCTCCTCACCGCCGAGGGGGCCGAGGAGGTCTATAACCCGGACTACGAGACGGGGATGTTCGGCTCCATCCGGGCGGGCGTCCGCCGGGCGGCGGCGCTGGGGGCCCCCGGCGCGCTGCTCTCCCCCGCCGACTGCCCGCTGATCGGCGCGGGCTCGGTGAGCCGTCTCCTGGAGGCGGCGGCGCGGGAGCCGGAGCGCTTCGCCGTGGCCTGCTTTGCCGGAAAAAAGGGCCACCCCCTCTATATCCCCGCCCGCTTCTTCGGGGCGATCCTGGCTCACGACGGGACCAACGGGCTCAAGGGTGTCACCCTGCCCTACGAGCCGGAATTTCAGCGGGTGGAGACCCTGGACGAGGGCGTGCTGGCGGATATGGACACCCCGGAGAGCTACCGGGAACTGCTCTCCCTGGCCGCTGGGGAAACGCCCCGTCTGCGGGAGCTGCTGCAGGGCCGTCGCCTCATCCTCACCCGCCACGGGGCCACGAAGCCCCACGGGGAAAAGGTCTTTATCGGACGCTATGACGTGCCCCTTTCCGCCCAGGGGCGGGAGGAAGCCCGCCTGGCTGCGGCGCGGATCGTCGCCCTGTCCCCCGGGGCCGCTGCGGTCTGGACCTCCCCCCTCGCCCGTGCCGTCGAGACGGCGCGGCCCATTGCGGACGCCCTCGCCCTGCCCCTGCAGGCGGACGAGCGCCTTGCCGAGCTGAGCCTGGGGGACTGGGAGGCCCTGCCCATCCGGGAGGTCCGCGCGCGCTGGCCGGAGGCCTACGCCCGGCGGGGCGCACACATCCTCTATGAGCGGGCCCCCGGCGGCGAGAGCTTTTATGAGCTGCGCTTCCGCGTGGCCGCCTTCCTGCGGGACGCCCTGGCCGGGGACCCCTCCCCGGACCTGGTCCTTGTCACCCACAAGGGCGTGATCCACGCGGTGGAAGCGCTTCTCACGGGTGAAGAGGAAAACCCGCTCGACCCGAAGCCGCACAAGGGAGAGACGGTGGTGCTGGCAGGGGAGCCAAAATCGGCAATGAAATACGCCGCTTCTTGACAGGAAGCGGCGAACAATGGTATAATCCGGCCAACTCCCCAAAAGGGAGCCACCGGATTACCGGCAAAAGTGCGCTGTTGCATAGGCGGTTAGCTACTCCCTGTGAAGGGAGGGATGCTTATGGGAAAGAAGCGATGGGTGAAGGCCCTGTGCTTTCTCGTATGCTTGGTCCTCTGGGCTTGCATACTTACCAATAAAGCTTGTTGACCGCCCGGCTGGATCCCGAGCGGTCAACTTTCTAAAGTAACTGTGTAGGGGCTGACCGTCAAGCAACAGCGCCTTTTGGGTATAGTATAGAAGAAACTCGGCGCTTTGTCAAGTAGCCGGATGGGGTATTAAGCCCCTGCCTTTTTCAAAAAGCTCCGTATCCACTCCAAAAAGCGGAATTTCACCCTTCTCCCGCCGCCGAAAATGAGGCGCTCCTCCGCCTCGTCGAAGAGGGCAAGGCCCTGCTCCCGGCCCGTTTCCAGGGCGGCGCAGAGGGGGGGAAAGACCACGCACCACCAGTTCTGCCCTGCGCCTCCGTTCAGGCGGACGCGCAGGGCTTCGTATTCCCCGGCGGGGAGGGCGAAGGCCCCGTAATCCCGCTCGGGAAAATCCTCTCTAACCAGAAAGGCCTCGGCCTCCTGGCCGGAGGCCGCCGCCGCGGCCCGGGCCAGCTCCGGCAGGGCCGCCTCCATCCGCCGCTTCGCCTCCGCCCGATCCGGGCACTCCGCCAAAATCGACTCCGCCACGGCCAGGACCGCGTCTCTGGCCGCGAGCTTTTTCCGCTGGTCCTCCGCCGAATCCGAGGCGGCCTGGACGTGCAGCCGCAGGACGCTCCCGGACACGCTCTCCGCCGCCGTTTCCCAGCGGGCGCAGGACAGGGCGGCCAGCAGGCTCAGCGCCGCCGCCGTTACGCGAATCGCCTTCATCCAAATCAGCTCCCTTGCAAATAATCCCCTGCTTCGGTAATCAAAGGATCACCAAAGCAGGGGATTTTTATACGGAGTTGATAGGAATTTTCACACCGGGCCGCATACGAAGCAGACGCCGCCCCGGTCCGTGAGGACGGCGGCGGCCTCGGCGGCGGCGGGGCGGTCCAGGAAGAGGCCGAAGACGGCGGAGCCCGTGCCGCTCATGCAGGCGCCCAGGGCCCCCAGGTCCAGCAGGGTGTTTTTCGTTTCCGCCACCAGGGCGGCGGGGCGGCGGGCCAGGGCCGTTTCAAAGACGTTGAAGCAGCGCTTGGCGACGCCCTCCAGGTCCCCGGCGGACAGGGCAGCGATCATGCCCTCGGTGTCGGGATGGACCCGCAGGCGGCTTTTGTCCAGGGCTGCGAACAGCTCCGGCGTGGAGGAGGAGAAGTCCGGGCGGCAGACGACGATGCCGCAGTCCGGCAGGGGCGGCAGGGGCGTGAGGACCTCCCCCCGGCCCTCCGCCAGCATAGTGCCCCCGGAGACGCAGAAGGGCACGTCCGAGCCCAGCTTTTCCGCCAGGCTCCGCAGCTCCCCGTCCGAGAGCCCCGCCCCGGTGAGGCGGTTCATGGCCCGCAGCACCGCCGCGGCGTTGCCGCTGCCGCCCCCCAGGCCGCCGCAGACGGGAATGTTTTTTTTCAGCCGGATGACGCCGCCCGCGGGGCCGAGGCCCGTTTCCTCCCGGAACAAGACCGCCGCCCGCACGGCCAGATTCTGGGCCCCGCTGGGGAGATAGCGCAGGTTGCTGGGGGCCTGCCAGGCTTCGCCGCCGGGCTCCAGCTCCAGCTCGTCCCAGAGGTCCGTTCCCTGCATGACGCTGCGGACGGCGTGGTAGCCGCCGGGGAGCCGCCCCGTCACGTCCAGGCTCAGATTCAGCTTTGCTCCGGAGCGCTCGGCGATCATGGCGTCCCCTCCCCTCTCATGCGGGCGTAAAAGTCCCGGATGGCGGCCTTGCCCGCGATCAGTTCCTCGACGGAGGCGATGTATTCATAGGGATATTTCTTGTTGAAGACCCGCTCGATGAGCCCCGTGGCGGGATTCACCAGCTTGCTGACGCCCCCCGCCCCCAGGGAAAGGGTGCTGTGCAGCTCCTCCATCATGCAGATGTTGTAGAGCCCCGTGAAGCCCGGGCGGGTCCAGCCCACGTTCTCAAAGCCGCCGGAGGTAAACTTCTGCCGATAGAGGTAATAGGGGGCAAAGCCCGCCCCCGTGAGGGCCTCGGCGGCGTAGTCCAGCATCTCCCCCACCGCCGCCCCATCGGGCAGGGGCGTCTTGTCCAGGTTGATGCGGCTGCCTCGCTTGAGGGACAGGGTGTGGACCGTGATATTCTCCGGCCCCAGGGCAATGACCCGGTCCAGAGAGGCGGCGAAGCCCGCGGGGTCGTCCCCGGGCAGGCCCGCAATAAGGTCCATATTGACGGCGCCGGGAAAGACCTCCCGGGCCAAGGAATAGCTCTCCACCACGGCGGCCCCGCTGTGGCGGCGGCCGATGGCCTCCAGCACCGCGTCCGACATGGTCTGGGGATTGATGCTGATGCGGTCCGCCCCGCCCCCCCGGATGGCCAGCAGCTTCTCCCGGGTGATGGTGTCGGGCCGCCCGGCCTCCACGGTGAACTCCCGCACCGCGGAAAAGTCGATATGCTCCCGCAGGCAGGCGATCAGCGCCGCCAGCTCCGGGGCGGAAAGGGTGGTGGGCGTGCCGCCGCCGACATAGACAGAAACGGGGCGCAGCCCCAGCTCCCGGCAAAGGGCTCCCAGGGCCGCGATCTCCTTATGCAGGGCCTCCAAATAGGGGGCAATGAGCTTTAAGGATTTCTCCACGCTGTGGCTGACGAAGGAGCAGTAGGCGCAGCGGGTGGGACAGAAGGGGATGCCGATATAGAGGGAGATATCCCCCTCCGCGAGGCTTTCCCGCACGGCCTCGGCCTCCGCAGCCGCCCGGGCGCAGAGGGCCGCCCGCCGGGGCGAAACGTAGTATTCCTCCGTGAGCCACCGGGCGACCTCGGCCTCCCCCCGGCCCGTTTCCCGCATAAAGCGCTCCGCCAGCTTGCCGGGGCGGATGCCCGTGAGAGCTCCCCAGGGCGGATCGATGCCCGTCAGCTCCCGGGCGGCCCGGAAAAAGGAGAGCTTCACTAACTTCTGGGTCTCCCGCT
>CAMVOG010000084.1 GCA_947169005.1 uncultured Clostridia bacterium
GGCGCCCGCAGGGCGCCCCTACGGGCTGGCGCGCTGTTTTGAGCGTTGCTGAGCGATCCCGATACGCAATAAAGATATTTTCCTGCGATCAACGCGTCTGTAGGGGCGGCTGCCAGCCGCCCGCCGGACGTACAGCGCACCAACATGCGTTTTCAGCGCCTGCGGCGCGCGAATTAGAGTGAAAGCAAATAAGCGCGCGGCGCCGCCATCATTGTCCATTGTCCATTGTCAATTTTATATTTTTTTTCGGCAAAATCCCTTGACACGAAACGGAAAGGGTGATATACTCCCTCTATAATTTGCGAACATAAATTCGTCGTAATTATGTTTTATTTTCTTTTGACTGCCATTGGTTTTCGAGGCGGACAAACCATGGTTTCAGATATAAGGGTTATACAAAAAACCTATGGTTTCCAAAAAGGAAAACCATAGGTTTATCGAAGCAAATCAAGCAAACGCTCCTTTTGCTTGCTTAAAAACGGTCCGCGCCGCCTTTTTCCCGTTTTGCTCCCCTTCGGAGGACCATTCCGCTCCCTTTTGGTCTCCCGGCTGGTATACCGCCGCGTCACCTCACCGACGCTCCCCGGTAGACCCAGGTTAGGATAGGTTAGGTTAGGACAGGTAAGGACAGGATAGGACAGGACAGGACAGGATAGTTCAGGGCAGGAAAGAACAGGAAAGAAGAGGAAAGAAAAGCAAAGAAAAGGAAATGAGATTGTCGCCGCCGCCGACGCCGTTCCCGCGCGCGCGTGTTGAGCGAGGTCGGGGGGGCAGGGAACAGGGCTCAGGGCATAGTACTCAGTACTCAGTACTTAGTACTCAGGGCTCGGGGCTCGGGGGCAATGTGCAATGTGCTATAGGCCGTAGTCTGTAGTCTGTAGTCTATAGTCTGTAGTCTATAGTCTATGAGCTACAGGCTACAGGCTATGAGCTATGAGCTATGAGCTATGCACCGTTTCTGTCATCCTGAGCGGAGCGCAGCGAAGTCGAAGGATCTTCGCCTCCGTCGCCGCTGCGCGGAAAGATTCTTCACTGCGCTCAGAATGACAAAACAGGCAACAGGGCTCAGGGAGCAGGGAGCAGGGCGCAGGGCGCATTGCACATGCTCTCACAGTCTCGCCATTCTTTCCGGGCCTATGAGCTTCAGCCAGCGGAGGAGCAGGAGGCTCAGCGCCAGGAGGACCACCGTAGCGGCGGCCAGGTAGAGGGCGGCGCCATTCGCCGTGAAGAGCAGGGCGCCTCCCAGCAGGAGGAAGCCGGCCACGGCCCCGCCCAGCATCGCCAGCAGGACGGCGATGCCCTGCTTGATGGGCACCAGCTCCCGGGTCCAGGTGAAATTCGCCTTCACAAGCCCCATCACGGCGGCGAAGGCCGCGCAGAAGAGGCAGAAGGCCGCCGTCGTCGTCAGCACGAAAAGGGCTGTGAGCAGGTCCGGCGCCAGGGCAATATCCAGGCAGAGGGCGCAGAACAGGGCCGTGGGCAGGGAGACAGCAAGCTGAAAGCGCACCTTGGCCCGCAGCAGCTCCCAGTCCCCCACGGGCAGGGCCCGCAGAAGGCCCAGGCTCTTTCCCTCCAGGGAGAGGGACGGAGCCGCGGGAACGTCAATGGCCGAGATCATGCAGCAGGCGCCGCAGAGCAGAGCCGCCGCCGTGCCGCCGCCGCCTCCGAAGACACGGTCCAGCGCCCCGGCAACGACGTTCCCCTTCCAGAGCAGGGCGACGCCCGCCGCTGCCTGGAAGACGCAGCCCATGCCGCAGTTGAGCATATAGCCGGAGTTGGAGAAGAAGTGCCGCAGCTCCCGCCGCAGGAGGGCGGAGGCGGGGCTGTGGACCTTCACGGCCTTCTCCCGGTAAATCATCCGCTCGGTCTTGCCCGTGGCGGTGACGATCCGGAGGAAGCTGCGGGAGAGCAGCCACCAGACCAGGGCGCTCAGCGCCAGCGTCACCGCCAGCAGGGGGAGCATGGCGCTCCAATCCCCGGTGCCCGCCTGCCCGAAAAGGAAGAGGGGCAGGGCGTCGCCCCGGACGCGCTCGCCGATGGTCTCCGCGTTCAGCAGCAGGCTCTGGAGCAGGCTGCTGGCCTTGAAGTAAAAGAAATAATAGGCCGCGAGGAAAAGGAGGGCCAGCAGGACCGTGAGGAAGCTCTTGTTCTTCAGCCGCAGGCTCACCTTCGCCACCACGTAGCCCAGCAAGGCGGAAAGCACCGTCGTCAGCAAGGAGACGACGAGGATCATCAGCAGCCCGCAGAGCAGGGCCGCGGGAGAGTTATCCACCCGGATCAGCCAGACCGCCGCCATCGGCACCGTGACCACGGCGGAATACAGCAGGGCCATGAGATAAACCCCCAGCAGCCGGGCGTTCATCACCGTGCGGGGCGGGATGGGCAGGGAAAGCAGCAGGTCGTTATCCTTGGCGAGATAGAGGCCCGCGTAGGTATTGAAGACGCTGCCGAAGAGGCCCAGCACCAGCCCGATGAGGCCCATGACGGCAAAGTACATCCAGCCCAGGCCCACCTCCGCCAGAGGCAGCAGGTTCAGGGCCATGCTGGTGAAGATCCCTCCCAGGACGCCCACCATGAGCAGGGCGAAGAGCACGAAGAAGGCGATGGTTGCGCCCCGGTTCCGGGCCGCGCCCTTTTTCTGGTCCACAAAATACGCGCGAAAAATCTCCGAAAGCTGCTTTTTGAGGAGTGTTCTCAGCATCGCTTACGCCTCCTCCAGCTCCAGGAAAACGCTCTCCAGGCTCTCGTCCCCGCGGACCTCCTCCATATCGCCCGCCCGGATCAGCTTTCCGTTCTTGATGATGGCGACCCGGTCGCAGAGCTTCTCCGCCACCTCCAGCACGTGGGTGGAGAAGAAGATGGCCCCGCCCCCGTCGCAGAATTCCCGCATCATGGTCTTCATCAGGTGGCTGGCCTTGGGGTCCAGCCCCACGAAGGGCTCGTCCATGAGGATGAGGCGGGGCTCATGGAGCCAGGCGGCGATGAGGGCCAGCTTCTGCTTCATGCCGTGGGAATAGGCGGAGATGGGCTGGGCCAGGTCCTCCGTCAGCTCGAAGCGCTCCGCCAGCTCCCGGATGCGGCTCTGCCGGACATCCGCCGGGACGGCGAACACGTCCCCGATGAAGTTGAGGAAGCGGATGCCGCTCATATAGTCGTAAAGAGCCGGGTCGTCGGGAATATAGGCCAGCTCCCGCTTGCAGGCCAGGGGCTCCTTCACGATGGAGTGGCCGCAGATCGTGATCTCCCCGGCGTCGAACTGCAGAATGCCCGCCACGGAGCGCAGGGTCGTGGTCTTCCCCGCCCCGTTGTGACCGATGAAGCCGCAGATCTCCCCCGGCGCGATATGCAGCGTCAGGTCGTCCACGGCCCGTTTGTCTCCGTAGGTTTTGGTCAGATGCTCAATGTGCAGCATGGTCGATCTCTCCTTTCGGTATGATATCACCATAGCACACAATCATATGATTGTCAATAGTAATTTGCAGATTTTCATGAAGGCGCACGCCTGCGTTTCCTTTTCAGCGCCTCCGGCGCTGGCGTCAGGCCAAGGTGGCGCCCTATGGGGCGCGATTTACGGGCCACCGAGGACGGTGGCCCCTACAGGGTGCTTGGCTCCATTCTCATATCAAACCAGCCGCCGTAGGCGGCCGCCACAATTGTCCATTGTCCACTATCCATTGTCCATTGTCCTACGGCGCTGGCGTCCTGCGGACGCGGGCGGCCCAAGGCCGCCCCTACGGTGCCTTGTTCCATTCTCATATCAAATCCAGCCGCCGTAGGCGGCCACCATAATTGTCCATTGTCCACTATCCATTGTCCATTGTCCATTGTCCTCCGCCTCAGGCCCTGTGCCCTCCGATCTGCTCGTTGCGCTGGGCGCCGGTCGCCCCCTCCAGGAAATTCGTCCCCTTCAGCAGGGCGTTCTTGCCATAGCGCTTCTTGATCGCCAGCACGGCCTTTTGCAGGCGCTCCTCCCGTTCCAGGCGGGCGGCCCGCTCCCGCTCCTCCCGCTCCCGGGCCTCGTAGTCCACGAAAAGGTCCATCTGCTCCGTCTCGGGGGCGGGGCGCGCCTTCTCCCGGGGGACGACGCGGCCCGCCGTCACGCTCACCCGGCGGATCAGCAGCTCCCGGCCCACGGTGCGGTCATAGATGGAGAGGGCGGCCTCCACCAGCTCCCGGGTGGAGGAGGTCTGCCGGGGCAGGGTCAGGCTGCCGTGGGCGTGCTTGGGCACGGGCTTGCCGTAATAGTTCTTCCCGAGGGGGCCGCTGTAGCTTTTGGCCCGCTCCGGCTCCGCCAGGCTGGCGGCGTCATAGCTGACGGTGAGGATCACCTGGTCCGTCACCAGCCCCTTCTCCACCAGGTCCAGGGAAAGGGCGTCCATCATTTCCCGCACGATGATGCGGCCCTTCTCGAAATCATAGGGCTTTTGCAGCACCTGGCCCGCGCCCAGGCTGTTGGTGGCGGGGCGGTAGGCCTTGATATCCCGGATGGTGCAGGGCTCCCAGCCCCAGGCGTGGTCGATGAGCAGCTCCGCGTTCACCCCGAAGAGGCGGTAAAGCAGCTCCTCGCAGCGCATGGGGCCGATGGGGACCAGGGAGGCCCGGGCCACGTCCCCCATGGTGTAGAGGCCGTGGGATTCCAGCCGCCGGGCGATGCCGGGGCCCACCCGCCAGAAATCCGTCAGCGGCCGATGGTCCCAGAGCAGGCGGCGGTAGCTGAGCTCGTCCAGCTCCGCGATGCGTACCCCGTTCTCATCCGCGGGCAGATGCTTGGCCACGACGTCCATGGCCACCTTCGCCAGGTAGAGATTCGTGCCGATGCCGGCGGTGGCGGTGATGCCGCTGTGGTAGAGCACGTCCTTGATGAGCCGCGCGGCAAATTCCCGGGCGGTGAGCCCCTCCCGCTTCAGATAGGGCGTGGCGTCGATAAAAACCTCGTCGATGGAATAAACGTGAATGTCCTCCGGGGACACGTGCTGGGTGTAAATGCCGTAGATCATGGCGCTTACGGCCATATAATGGGCCATCTGGGGCACGGCCACGATGTAATTCAGGGCCAGCACCGGGTCCGCCGCCAGCACGCGGGCGCTGGCGGAGCCGCCCTGCTGCTGCCCGCCCGCCGCCCGGCGGCGCTGGGCGTTGATGACCCGCACCCGCTCCTCCACCTCGAAGAGCCGGGCCCGGCCGGGGATGCCGTAAGCCTTCAGCGAGGGGGAGACCGCCAGGCAGATGGTCTTGTTGGTGCGGCTCTTGTCTGCCACCACCAGGTTGGTGGTCAGCGGGTCCAGCCCCCGCTCCACGCACTCCACCGAGGCATAGAAGGATTTCAGATCAATGGCGACGTATTGCTTCTCCTCCACAGGCCGCACCTCCCTTCGCCCCTATTATGACGCATGAACGCCGATTTGTCAAACGTTTGTTTTGGAAGGGCAGGCAACAGGGAACAGGGCTCAGGCAACAGGGCTCAGGGCTTAGTACTCAGTACTCAGTACTCAGTACTTAGTACTCAGGGCTTAGGGAACAGGGAACAGGGGCAATGTGCTATGAGCTATGAGCTATAGGCTATGTGCTATGAGCTACGGTCCACTAAGCACTACCCCCCCATTGCCCTCAAGGCTCCCCGCCCATTATGCATTATGCATTATGCATTATGAATTAACCTTCCGCATACGCTTGTACCGAAGGAGGGATCGCCGTGAAGCGTTTGATCTGCCTGGGGCTGGCGCTGCTGCTTTTGGCGCCGGGGGCCCGGGCCTGGGAAGAATTCGACGAGGGCCCCTGGGAGGCCGTGCCCGCCCTGCAGGCGGTGGAGGACCTGCCCCTAACGGTGCCCTCGGCGGTGCTGATGGAGAAGGAGACGGGCGAGGTGCTCTATGAGCTGAACGTCCATGAGCGCATGGCCCCGGCCAGCGTCACGAAGGTGATGACCATGCTGCTGGTGATGGAGGCGGCGGAGGCGGGCCGCCTGGACCTGGAGGAGGAGGTGACGGCCTCCGCCCACGCCGCGGAGATGGGCGGCTCCCAGATTTTTCTGAAGGAGGGGGAGCGCATGACGGCGCGGGAGCTGCTGAAATCCGTGGCCGTGGCCTCCGCCAACGACGCGGCGGTGGCCCTGGCGGAGCATCTGGCGGGCAGCGAGGAGGCCTTCGTGGCCCGCATGAACGCCCGGGCCGCCGAGCTGGGCATGGTGGACACGGTTTTCGCCAACTGCACGGGCCTGCCCACGGAGGGGGAGCATCTGACCACCGCTTACGATATCGCGCTGATGAGCCGGGAGCTGATCCGCCACGAGGCCATCAAGGAGTTCACCACCATCTGGACGGACACGGTGCGGGACGGGGCCTTCGGCATCGCCAACACCAATAAGCTGATCCGCTTCTACGAGGGGGCCACGGGGCTGAAAACCGGCTTCACCGCCGAGGCCATGTACTGCGTGGCCGCCACGGCGGAGCGGGACGGGGTGGAATACATCGCCGTGGTCCTGCACGGGGAGACCAGCGCCGCCCGCTTCGAGAGCGCCAAGGTGCTCTTGAACTACGCCTTCGCGGAGTATACCCTGGTCTCCGCCCTGCCGGACGAGGCCCTGCCCCCGGTGCCCGTGGAGCTGGGCGAGGCCGACGCGGCCCAGCCCATCCCGGCGGAGAGCCCCCGGCTGCTGCTGCGCCGGGCGGAGGCGGCGGGGCTCACGAAGGAAACGGAGCTGGCGGAAAGCCTCACCGCCCCGGTGGCGGCGGGGCAGGAGCTGGGCCGCCTCATCCTGCGCGCCGCCTCCGGCGAGGAGCTGGCCTCCGTCCCCCTGGTGGCCGCCGCCCCCGTCCCCCGGCTGAGCTGGTGGCAGCTCTTCCTCCGCTGCCTGCGCGCCCTGGGGTAAAGCAAGGGGCTGCTGCAAAATACGCTTGCAGCAGCCCCTTTGCTATAGACTATAGACTATCGACTATCGACTCAATTCCCCTTCTTCCGCCCTCTGAAGTCCTCGTTGATCTTCTCACTCCACTCCGGGGCGAGGGGCATGGCGCAGCGCACCTGGGCCACGGCCTCGGCCACGGTCTCATAGACCACCTTGGTGCCCTTTTTGTCCGCGTGGTAATTCACGGCCCGGTCGGCCCCGATGCCGAAGCGGGAGGCGGTCTCCACCGCGTCGATATTGGCGGCCACGAAGAGGAATTCCCAGCCCTCCTCCTTTTTCCGGGAGATCAGGCGCCTGACCTCCTCGGCCCGCCAGCGGCGGCTGGCGTTCTCCATGCCGTCGGTGGTGATGACGAAGACCGTGTGGGCGGGCACGTCCTCCCGGCGGGCGTACTTATGGATGTTCCCGATGTGGCGGATGGCCCCGCCGATGGTGTCGATGAGGGCGGTGCAGCCCCGCACGCTGTAGTCCTCCTCCGTCATGGGCCGCACGTCCTTGAGGGGCACCCGGTCATAGACGACCTCGCTCTCGTTGTCGAAGAGCACCACGGACACCAGGCAGTCCCCCGTCTGCTTCCGCTGCTTCTCGATCAGAGCGTTGAAGCCGCCGATGGTGTCGCCCTCCAGCCCGGCCATGGAGCCGCTGCGGTCCAGGATAAAGACCAGCTCGGTCAGCTCGTTCTTCTTCTCGTTGTTCATCTTGTTCATCATTTGAAAAACCTCCTGTACTGTGTGTGCGGTTGATTTACCTTACGCACACAGTATAGGAGGTTTTGAGAAGCAAATGGTCGCTTCCCGGGCGACAAGAGAAATGTCGGTTTTGAGTTTTTAGATTTTAGTTTTGAGGGTACGCACGCACATTATCCATTATCCATTATCAATTGTCCATTGGGGACCTCTAAAAGCGCCAGCAACGAATACTTCGCATTTGGGGTGGATATTCGCCCTGCCTTCCCCTGGGGGAAGGTGCCCCAGTGCGCACACTGGGGCGGATGAGGGGCTTGCACCCACTTTGATAATTGAAGAGGCTATCTTGATGTGAAAGTAAGCAAAATCACATCAAAAGCCCTGGCGCTGAATCCAACCGTCAGCAAGCCCCTCATCTACGACTCGCTGCGCTCGCTTGCATAAGTTCCGCCGACCAATCAACCTTCGCCTGATGGCTCGGTTTCTTGGGGCGTCACTTAAGTCGCCTGCGGGCGACAGCTTCCCCCAAGGGGAAGCCAGGTCCTATCTGCACGTCTGCTTTAATCAGCGTTTACTTAGGCACTTAGTACTAAGCACTCTGCACCTTGAGCCCTGAGCCCTGTTCCCTGTTCCCTAAGTCCTGAGTACTGAGTACTAAGTCCTGAGTACTAAGTACTGAGTCCTGAGTACTGAGTCCTCTCCCATTGTCCATTGACTCTTACGCGCCCAGGAGGACCTGGTCGTAGGCGAAGAGGGCCTCGTTGATCTCAAAGATATTATAGTTGCCGCCGGCGACGTAGTATTCCACGATGAGGTCGAACTTGTTGCTGTGGGAGAGGGCGTAGCCCGCCTTCATCAGCAGCTCCCTGGTCTCGGGCAGGGAGAGCTCCAGGGCGATGGCAAAGGCCACGGCCGTGGTCTTCTTCGGCTTATAGTTGGGGTCCGAGCGGATCTTGGAGAAGAGCTTGCGGTCGATATTGGCCTTTTTGTAGCACTCCGGGTCCGTCATGCCCTTTTCGTCGATCTTCCGCAGCAGCATCTGGGAAAAGCTCTCGTCCAGCACCAGGTAGTCCTCCAGCTTTTCCGGCACCGCGGCGGCCGGAGCGGGGAGGCTCTCCTTTTTGTGGAAAGCGCCCATGGGCTTTGCCGCCGCCGCCTGCGTGGCGGGCAGGGCATCTGCGGCGCTCTTTGGTGCTCCTTTGCTTGAACAAGCCGAGGAGTTGGCCGATTT
>CAMVOG010000085.1 GCA_947169005.1 uncultured Clostridia bacterium
TCCCTGATCATCCCGAAGACCGACACCAGGACGGTGGAGCGCATCCGCGCCGCCTGGGAGGAGGCCGGAAGGCCGCGCTTTGTCTTTGCCTGCGCCAGCTGCGAAAAGCTCTTCGCCGCCTTCCTGCCGGAGATCGAGCGGGTTTCGCTCTACGCCCTGCTGGCGGAGGAGGGCGGGCCCGCGCCGGAGAAGCGCTATGAGGCCGCCTCCGTCTTCGATCCCTGCGCGGCCAGAGACTTTGCCGAAATGGGCGAGAGCGTCCGGGCCCTGGCGGGCAAGGCGGGCATCGCCCTGGAGGAACTGAAGGAGAAGAACCGCTGCTGCGGATACGGCGGCCAGATGAAGACGGCCAATCCTAAGCTCTTCGACGAGATCGCGGCCAACCGCGCCGCCCTGGGGGAAAAGCCCTATCTGGTCTACTGCGCCAACTGCCGGGAGGTCTTTCTCTCCAAGGGGAAGGACTGTGCCCACGTTTTGGAGCTGATCTTCGGCGGGGCGGGCCCCGTGCCCACCCTGCAGGAAAAGAGGGACAACGTGATCATGCTGAAGCAGCGCTTTATGAAGGAGGCCGAGGGGAAGGACTTCTCCCCCACCGCCCACGAATGGGACGGGCTGCGCCTCACGGTCCCGGCGGAGGTCACCGCCGCCATGGAGGCCAAGCTCATCACCCTCGGCGACGTGAAGGAGGTCATCTGGCGGGCCGAGCAAAGCGGAGACAAGTTCGTGGACGGGCAGGGCGTCTGCCTGGCAGACCTGGTGACGCCGATCATCGTATACTGGGTGGAATACCGGGCCGAGGCGGACGGGAGCTACACCGTTCTCAGCGCCTATAATCACCGCATCCACTTTGAGGAGGGAGTCTGAGCCATGGCAGAGGAAAGAAAGTGGCTTTGCGCCAAGTGCGGCGTGGAGCTGAAGCCCCGCAAGACCATTTTCAAGTATATGGGGCGCAATATCTCCCACGACGTTCCCGTCTGCCCCAAGTGCGGCAAGGTCTTTATTCCCCGCGACCTGGCCGAGGGCCGCATGGCCGAGGTGGAGGAGCAGTTGGAGGATAAGTGAGTGCGAAGCGTTCAGTACTCAGTACTCAGTACTCAGTACTCAGTACTTAGTACTCAGGATAAGTAAAAAGCGCTTAGGAAAGGAAGTTTTTTTCTTTCTCCCACGAAAAACGAATAATTGAGTACTCGATTCTCTCTGATCTCTGAACTCTGATCTCTGAACTAACTATACAAGGAGGCAACCCAACCATGACACCCGAAGAAGCCCGCGGCTTTGGCGAAAGTCTGAATCATAATCTGCTCCTGCGCTATTCCCCCATCGCCATGAAGCTGCTTTACGATGAAAGCGAGATCCCCGAGGGGAGCATGAGGCCCATGAAGGACCGGGGGCAGCACCTGGCCATGTGCCAGGCCTACGCCATGGTGCGGCGGGACCGGGTCTCCCTCACCATGCTCAAGGAGGACCACTGGTGCGTGTGGCCCCTGGTGTCCTACGGGCTGGTTGACCTGGACCAGGACGATTTTGACTACATGGGCGACAAGTTCTTTTTCCGCGACCCCGAGCGCAGCCGCCGCTTTCTGCGGGAGGAGTACCCCTTTTTGAAGGCGGAGAAAAAGCCCATCGGCTTCTCCCTGGCCCCCCTGGAAAAGGCAAACTTCGTGCCCGACCTGGTGACGATCTACTGCAATCCCGCTCAGATCCGCTCCCTGCTCATGGGCGGCAAGTTCCAGACCGGCGAGATGTTCCGGGTGACGCTGGACCCGGTGGATTCCTGCGTCCACTCCTCCATCCCGGTGCTGAACGGCAAGGACTACAACATCACCTTCCCGGACCCCGGCGAGTACGAGCGGGGCCTTACGGACGAGGACGAGGTCATGTTCACCCTGCGGGGGGACAAGCTGGAGGAGCTGACCCAGGGCGTGGAGATCATCGCCCGGGCGGGCTTCGGCTACAAGCAGCTCTCCATGGAGATGCCCACGGACTTCGCTCGCCCCGAGTTTTACAACAAAATGTTTGAAAAATGGGGCCTGCAAACGGGGGCCCTCTGGCGGAAATAAGCCTTGACCATCCACAGCTTTTCCGAGGAAATGCGCCGCCGCTTCGGCTGCAAGGTCTGGAAGCTGGCCCTGGACGGGGGCTTCACCTGCCCCAACCGGGACGGCACCCTGGACAGCCGGGGCTGCTCCTTCTGCGCCGGGGGCTCCGGCAGCTTCGCGGAGGGGACGGCGGGCGGCGTTGAGGCCCAGTTGGAGCGGGCCAAGGACCGGGTGGCCTTCAAGGCAGGGCCAGACGCCCGCTATGTGGCCTATTTCCAAAGCTATACGAATACCTACGCCCCGGTGGAGCGGCTGCGGGCCCTTTACGCGCCGCTGACGGAGCGGGAGGACCTGGCGGCTATCTCCATCGCCACCAGGCCGGACTGCCTGGGGCCGGAGGTGCTGGACCTGCTGGCGGAGCTGAACGAGCGGAAGCCCGTCTGGGTGGAGCTTGGCCTGCAAACCATTCACGAGGAGACGGCCCGGGCCATTCGCCGGGGTTATCCCCTCCCCGTCTTTGACGCGGCCATGCGGGGCCTGGGAGAACGGGGGCTGGAACGCATCGTCCACGTGATCCTGGGGCTGCCCGGAGAAACGGCGGACATGTGCCGCGAAACGGTTTCCTACGTGGCCCGCTCCGGGGCGGAGGGGATCAAGCTGCAGCTGCTCCACGTGCTGGAAGGCACCACCCTGGCCGAGGACTGGCGGGCGGGGCGCTATGTACCCCTGACGCTCGACGAATACGTGGCGCTGCTGGCGGACTGCGTGCGCCTGCTGCCGCCGCGCGTGACCCTTCACCGGCTGACCGGGGACGGGGACAAGCGCCTGCTGCTGGCTCCCCTGTGGAGCGCCGACAAAAAACAAGTCCTGGCCCGCGTCCGGGCCGCCTTCGCGGAATGGAACGTGGTCCAAGGCTCTGCCTGTAAGGAGGATGGCTCATGCCCAAATCAGCCAATCAGAAGCTGAAGCTCCTCTATCTCATGCGCTACCTGCTGCGGGAGACGGATGAAAGCCACGGCGTCACCATCGAGGACATGATCCGCTTTCTGGCGGAGCAGGGCATCAGCGCGGAGCGCAAGAGCCTTTACGACGATCTGGAGGCTCTGCGCACCTTCGGCGTGGACGTAGACAAGCTGGGCGGACGCCCGACCCGCTACGGAGTGCTGAGCCGGGACTTTGAGCTGCCGGAGCTGAAGCTCCTGGTGGACGTGGTGCAGGCCTCCCGCTTCATCACGGAGAAAAAGTCCATGGAGCTGATCGGCAAGCTGGAAACGCTGGCGGGGACGCATGGGGCCCAGGCCCTGCACCGCCAGGTCTTCGTGCGCAACCGTGTAAAGAGCATGAACGAGTCCATTTATTACAGCGTGGACCGGCTTCACGAGGCAATTACCGCGGACCGGGCCGTCAGCTTCCGCTATTTCCATCTGAGTGCGAAAAAGGAGCCGGTCTACGGCCATGAGGGAGGCCGCTACCTGGTGAGCCCCTACCTGCTCTGCTGGGACGACGAAAATTATTATCTGATCGGCTACGATCACCTTTCCGAGGGCAGGCGCACCTACCGGGTGGACCGGATGGAGGGCCTGCAATTGGAGGCCGGACCCCGGCTCCACAAGGAGCTGCTGGACGAGCTGGACCCCGCCCGTTACACCGGCAAGGTCTTCGGCATGTTCGGCGGCACGGCAAAGAAGGTGCGTCTGCGCTTTGACGAAGGGCTGGTGGAGGCCGTGCTGGACCGCTTCGGACGTGATACCATCCTCACCCCCTCCCGGGGCAAGCGCTTCAACGTAACGGTGGAGGTCGTGGTCAGCGAGCAGTTTTTCGGCTGGCTCAGCGGCTTCGGGGACAAGGCGGAGCTGGTGGGCCCCGCCGCGCTGCGGGAGGAATACGCGAATTATCTGCGCAGGCTGCTGAGCGGATATGAAACGGCAGAGGATTAAGCAAACTCAGCTCTCGGCAAAAGCGCCGAGAGCTGTTTTTCCAAGCACTATGCACTATACACTTTTCCCCTCAATACCCCAAATCCTCCCCGATGAGGATCACGTGTGTCTCTCCGATGCCGCCGGAGGGGTAGTTGAGGATCGTGACAACCCGGTTGATGCAGCGAGGGCTGCCGCAGTGGTGACATTTGGGCTCCCCCTTGGCGCAGGGCAGGTCCGTACCGAAGCGGCGCACGTTCAAGGGGCCCGCCACGTTCTCCGCCCGCCAGAGGGCGGCGTTCAGGTCCGGCGTCAGCTTATTGACCCCCGCCAGGATATAGAGCTTTTCGTGGCCGTAGCTGGTGGCGGCCACCCGGTTGCCGTTCCCGTCGATATTCACGATCTGTCCGGTCTCGGCAATGGCGTTGGCGGAGCAGAGATAGACCTTGGCCGCGGCGGCCTTGGCCCGGGCCTCCTCCATGGGCTGCTTCCAGTGCCAGAAAACCTCGTTGTCCCGGCTCAGGGTCTCGTAAAGGCCCAGGGCCTCCACGGTTTTGCTGCCGCCGATGCCCACGGTGGTGCCGTGCAGCTCCGCGGCCACGGCTGCCGCCGCCTCCGCCCCCGTGGCGAAATAGCGGGTCTTGAAGCCTCTTTTCGTCAGATTGTCGATCGCCTTTTGCAGGTCCATGTTTATCCCTCTTTCTGTTGACAAGCGCTTCCGCTTCCGTTACACTTTGGGCAGGAAGTGAAAGCATGGATCAAAAAACCGTATCATTGCTCCCCTGCCCCGATTATACGGAGGCGGAGGCGGCTCTCAGAAAAGTATTGGAGCCCATCGGCGGGCTGGACTGGGTCACGCCGGGGATGAAGGTAGCCGTGAAAGTGAATCTCGTCACGGCCATGAAGCCGGAGGCGGCGGGGACCACCCATCCCGCCCTTGTGGCGGCGCTGACGAAGCTGCTGCTGGAGCGGGGCGCGCGGGTGATCGTGGGCGACAGCCCCGGCGGCGTCTACAGCGCCGCGTATCTGAGCCACGTTTATGCCGTTTGCGGCTTAAAGGCAGCGGAGGAGGCCGGGGCGGAGCTGAACCGCGACTTTGGCCAGGCGGAGGTGGAAAACCCGGACGGGAAGGTGCTGCGGCACTTTACCTGCACCGCCTGGCTGCTGGGGGCCGACGCCATCATCGACTTTGCCAAGCTGAAAAGCCACGGCATGATGGGCTTTTCCGGCGCGGTAAAGAATCTTTTCGGCTCCGTCCCCGGCACCATGAAGCCGGAGTATCATTTCAAGTACCCGGAGCATTCTCTTTTCGCGGACATGCTGGTGGACCTCTGCGCCTACTGGAAGCCGCGGCTCTCCCTTATGGACGGGGTGCTGGCCATGGAGGGCAACGGCCCCACCGCCGGGACGCCCCGGCCCCTGGGGGTGCTGGCCGCCTCCTTCGATCCCTATGCCCTGGACCTGGTCTGCGCGGGGCTGGTAGGTCTGGGGCGGGAGCAGGCGCCTACCTTAGAGGCCGCCTTTCGGCGGGGGCTGGCCCCGGAGAGCTTCAGGGAGGTCCCGATCCTGGGGCCCTTTGATGCGCTGCGGGTGACGGATTTCCAAAACCTGGCCGTTCACAACAGCCTGCTTTTCGCCGGGAACGGGAAGAATCCCCTGCTGCGGGCCTTCTCCGCCTTCGCCGGGCGGGTGCTGCGCTCCCGGCCCCGGCTGCGGGCGGCGGACTGCGCCGGCTGCGGCGTCTGCGCCCGGGTCTGCCCCGCCAAGGCCATCACCATCGTGGCAGGCAAGGCGGTCATTGCCCGGCAGAGCTGCATCCGCTGCTTCTGCTGCCAGGAGTTCTGCCCCAAGGGGGCCATGCGTGTCCACAGGACGGTGCTGGCAAAGCTCGCCGGGAGGCTGTGAAACAAGGGCACAAGGAAACAGGGCTCAGGCAACAAGGGGTAAGGGGCAAGAGGCAAGGATCTTCGATTTCATTTTCATATAGGAAAGAGGCCAACGAGATGGGTGCAGATAATAATATCATTTCAAATACATTAGGGTTAATGTCTGATGCAATAAATGAAAGCGTTATTCTTTCTCCCGGATGGGCACCTGATCGGCTTTTTCATGCTTCACAAGTGGAATTGCTGGTCGACAGCGCTCCTCTCTTTGGCTACAAGATTTGGACAATTCATATCAATAATTGCAATATAACATATATTAATACAGGATATGGAGCGCCTGTTGTATTGGACGCCGTTCAACTGCTGGCATTAACAAACTGCAAAAAAATAGTTTTTGTCAGTTCTGTAGGTGCAATTTCTTCTGAGATAGGATTGGGGGATATTATCGTTCCAAGGTTTGCCGCAGATGGAACTGGCACAGGGCGGTTTATGGCAAAATCGATTTGGACGGACCAGTTTGAAGAAAAATGCTATCCGAATGAAATCTTGACTGGCATACTATTTGACATCATACGCCGCGATCCAGACTGCGTATGGCATTGCGGGCAAACCTTTTGTCTTAACACCATTGTCGGGCAGTCTCGATTTATACCCGAGTTGGTAAAAAAGGGTTATAATACATTTGATATGGAATGTGCCATCGTATTTAAAGTATGCAGTCAAAAAGGAATTGCTTCTTCTGCGCTTTTACAAGTTTCTGACAACAGCATATCGGATCAATCTCTTCTTTATGGCATAAAGCGGACAGCGCTGGAGAAACAATTTCGTGATCGCCAGAGAGAGAAGATGGGTTTATTCCTTCAGAAGTTGTTTTCCCCGCATAATCAATAATAGTATACCAGATTTCCCTCTAATGCACAATACAGGCGTCCGTCGTTTGGCGGACGCCTGTATTGGTTTAAAAGATTGGTTTCAGTGCCTTCGTGCGCTGGCGTTCCTGCGGAACGCGGGCGGCAGATTGCCGCCCCTACGACGCATTTCCCTGCTGCCTTGTTGCCTTGTTGCCTGTTGCCTGCTGCCTTACGCCTCCTCCTGGTACTTCTCCGCCTGGCGGGTGAACATGGCGGCGTATTTGCCGTTGCGGGCCATGAGCTCCGTGTGGGTGCCGCTTTCCACGATGGCGCCGTTTTCCACGTAGTGGATCACGTCGAAGTCCCGGACGGTGGAGAGGCGGTGGGCCACCATGAGGGTGGTGACGCCGTCGGTGCGGGCCATGAGCAGCTCCATGAGCTTCGCTTCGGCCAGGGGGTCCAGGGCGGAGGAGGGCTCGTCCAGCAGGAGCAGGCCAAAGTCCTTCAAAAACAGGCGGGCCAGGGCCAGGCGCTGGGCCTCACCGCCGGAGAGGACCACGCCGTCCTCGGCAAACTCCCGGGAGACCAGGGTATCCAGCCCGTGGGCAGCCCGTTCCAGCAGCTTTTCCAGGCCGAATTCCCGCAGGACTGCCTCTATGTCCTCGTCGGAGGCTTCGCCGTAGACGGTCATGTTGTCCCGCAGGCTCAGGGAGAGGATGCGCACGTCCTGGAAGGCCATGCCGATCTGCAGGCGCAGGGCGTGAACGTCGTAGCTTTTGATATCCTGCCCGTTCAGCAAAATCTCGCCGCTCTCCGCGTCGTAGAGGCGCAGGAGCAGCTTCATCAACGTGGACTTGCCCGCGCCGTTCTCCCCCACCAGGGCCACCCGCTGGCCGGGCTTCACCGTGAGGTCAAAATGCTCCAGAGCGAAGGGGGACTCGGGATAGCGGAAGGCCACGTCCCGCAGCTCCAGGGACAGAGGGCCCTGGGGCGCGGGCACGCCGCCCAGCTCCGAGGGCTCTATTTCGGACCTGGTCTCAAAAAACCTCGCCACATACTCGCTGTTGACGAGAGCGGTGGCAACATTCCCCAGCATGGAGGCAGTGTTTTGCAGCGCCGCGGAAAGGGCTGCCGTGGCCGCCGTCAGGCTGGCGTAAAGGCCGATCTTCGTCAGGTCCCCGTCGATAACGAAGAGAATCACGTACAGCAGGATCACCGAGGTCTGTAAAGGAGAGAGGATGCCGGAGGGCAGATTGTATTTCAGAAGCCTTATACTGTACGTGCGCCAATAATCCGCCACTCGCCTGATGGCTTCCCCGTGCCGTTTAAGGACCGTTTCTCCGGCCCGGGAAGCTCGCAGATCGGCCATGTTTTCCTTTTGCTGCATAATCCTGGACGTATAATTCAATGGCCGTGTCAAAGCAGTAGCGTCATAGCCGAGCTTGGCCTCGGCCTTGATGCGTGGAAGAGACAGCACAAATTGGGCGGCTACAAAAGCCAAGGTGATCAACAGCAACACCGGTCCTGCCTGGAAGGCCAGGGTACCCATCGTCAAAATCGTGGCAACGTTCCCCAAGAGGCTGAACAGGATCATCGCCACTTGCATGACCTGAGCTGGGTACCTCTGCTGGGCAAAGGAAAACTGGGTAAAGTACTCCGGGTCGTCAAAATAACGGAAATCCGTATAAAGTGCCCGTTTATAGACCTCGCTAATCAAATCATAATCGAGCCGTGTCGATATTATTTCATTGAAGAGTGTGAAAACTGCCTGGAGCACAGACAGAAGTACAAGGCCAAGGGTAAAAAGACCGACGATCCGCAGAATCACCCCAGTCGGCTCCTGCCGGGCCACAGCGTCGATAGCCTCCTTGGGCAGCAGCGCCATTAAGAGCTGGCTGATGGGATTGATAATGACGGTAACGAACAGTCCCACGAACAGATAGCCCTTGCCCTTTCTCCACAGGGGTTTCAGCAGAAAGAGGATATACCGCCATCTGGCCTTGCCCTTCATTTGTATACGCCTCCCGCGCCGCCCGATGGGGCGGCCTTTTTGTTTCATTATACAACACGAACAAATAGAGGACAAGTTTTTTT